>CAYNQG010000011.1:0-19329 GCA_964399315.1 uncultured Candidatus Saccharibacteria bacterium | reverse complement strand
CCACTCAGCCACCTCACCATATTGTCTAACTTCTCGGCAACTCTGAAATTAATTCCGAAATAGTTGGATATTTTGCAGATAATTTATATTTAAAGAGCCCAATAACGGTCAAAACATCAGCAACTTCATCCTCTAAACTCTCCGGCCCGGAAAAGACTTCGGAAGTCTCCTTAATTAGGTTTTTGGTATAATTATTGATAACTTCTTTACTCAACTTCTCCTTCAAGTAACCAATAATCTTTTTAAATTCACCTCTATCGAGCCAAACACCTTCACAGACGTTACATATATCCACTTTTATATCCGAGCCTCCATAAGATACCTCGTACATCGGAACATCGCACCTAGGACACATTCTCTCTTCTTTTGATATTTTTAACTTGGATTTATCTTCCCAAAGATCAATATCAAGCCAATTTAAATTTTTATTTTTTGAATCCTTGGCTATCTGTAACTCTCCCTCATCAAACCAAATACCCAACCCTTTTGGGCAGTAATCAATTTCCGTATCATAAAACAAAACCTTCTCCATTTCCGTTTTTTTGTGTATCGGACATTTCATAGTAACCTTATGATATAATATTAGAGTCTTTTTTTCAAATCCTAAAACGGATAACTAATTGTAATAAAAATAAAAACACCTCAAATATAGGAGGTGTTTATAAAATATGGTGGTGACCCCGAGGGGATTTGAACCCCTGTTACCAGGATGAAAACCTGGCGTCCTGGGCCAAGCTAGACGACGGGGCCCTTTCAACACTCAATTTTAAAATCAAGTTCTGTTGTAGTATAATGAATAAATAAAAAAAATCAAGTCCTATGAAAATACTAGCAATTGAAACATCTTGTGACGATACTTGCGTGTCAATATTAGAAGCAAAAAAGGGAGATCTTAGATTCCTCTCCTCGATTATATCTTCTCAAATTGAAGTTCATCGTCAGTGGGGAGGTGTCTATCCGACTCTGGCAAAAAGAGAACATCAAAAAAATCTTGTTCCGACTTTAAAAGAAGCACTTCTTGAAGCCGATATGTTGGAATCCGGAAAGACGGAAGTCGAGGATTCGGAGACACTTTCCGATCTCTTAGTAAGGGAGGAGGGTCTAGAAAAAAGACTATCCTCTTTCTTTGAAGATTTTACAATTCCACAAATTGACTATATCGCAGTAACCGTCGGTCCGGGATTAGATCCCTCTCTTTGGGCAGGTATAAATTTTGCAAAATCTCTTTCTTTGGCTTGGAACAAGCCAATAATAGCAGTTAACCACATTGAGGCTCACTTTTTAGCTCCTCTAATTATCAATAAAGGGGAGTTTCCCTCCGTATCACTTTTGGCAAGCGGCGGACACACACAACTTATCGTCTCTCAAAGCCTAAGCGAACACGAGGTTGTCGGAAAAACAAGAGATGATGCGGCCGGAGAGTGTTTTGACAAAACGGCTAGAATACTGGGCTTGGATTATCCGGGCGGTCCGGAAATAGCTAAGTTGGCCAAGGAAGAAACGACAAAAGAAGTAAAACTCCCCAGACCGATGCTTAGGTCCAAAGATTATGACTTTAGTTTTTCCGGATTAAAAACGGCTGTTTTATACAGATGGAAAGAAGAAAAAAACAGGGATCGAGAATTTAAGATTGCCATGGCAAAAGAGATTCAAGAATCAATAACCGAGGTCTTGACTCTTAAAACTTTTAAAGCCGTAGAAGAATTTAACGCCAAAACAGTTGTCGTCGGAGGAGGTGTTTCCGCCAATAAAAGATTGCGAGAAAGAATTAGAAAAAAAGGAGAGGGTAGGAGGGTTATATTGCCGGATTTAGATTTTTCGACAGATAATGCTAAAATGATTGCGGTAACCGCCCATTATAAAATAAAAGAGGGAGAAGCTGAAATTGCAGACTGGAAGAGCTTGAAATCGAGACCAAACCTTAAAATAAACTAAATTTTTGCTATACTGAATTATTATGAATATACCAAAAGCATACAAGCCAAATAAAAAAGAAGGAGATATATACGACTTATGGGAAGAGACGGGATACTTTAATCCTGAAAAATTACCGGAAAGGCATAATGACCCGTTTTCAATCTTAATGCCACCCCCTAATGCCAATGATCCGCTTCATGTAGGTCATGCGGTTTTTATAACTCTTCAAGACATAATGATCAGATACAACAGAATGCAAGGGAAAAAAGCCTTATGGCTTCCGGGAGCTGATCATGCCGGATTCGAAACACAAATAGTATTTGAAAGAAAGTTGGAAGAGGAAGGGAGATCCAGGCTGGATATGGAGAGAGATGAGTTTTACAAAGAGGTTTGGGATTACACTCAGGAAAACAGAGAATTGGTCAGGAATCAAATTAAAAAAATGGGGGCTTCTTGCGACTGGAGTCGAGACACCTTCACTCTTGATGACAAGGTAGTTGAAACGACATATAAAACTTTCAAGAAAATGGCTGACGAAGGGCTGATTTACAGACGAAAGAGGTTGGTTAACTATTGCACGAATCATCAAACTGCATTTTCTGATTTGGAGGTTGATCACGAAGAAAGAAAGTCGCCTCTCTACTACATTAAATACGGACCCTTTATTCTTGCTACAACGAGACCGGAAACTAAATTCGGTGACACTGCAATAGCTGTCCACCCCGATGACAGACGATATAGAAAGTATGTCGGCAAAGAGATAAAGATTAAGACTCTGCTGGGTGAAAAGAAGATAAAGGTTATTGCCGATGAAGCGGTTGATCAAGAATTCGGAACCGGTGCAGTTAAGGTTACGCCGGCTCATTCCGAGGTGGATTACGAAATATGGCAAAGACACAAAGATGAAATGCCAGAACCGATAGAGGTTATAGATAAAGACGGCAAGATGACAAAAGATGCCGGTCCTTACGCCGGTATGCCGGTAGAGAAGGCTAGAAAAAAGGTTGCTGAAGATATGAAAGAGATGGGAATTCTGCAAAGAATCGATGAGGAGTACGAACACAACATGTCCGTCTGCTATAAGTGCGGCAAAGAGATAGAACCGATTCTCATGGAGCAATGGTTTATCGATATAGAACCGTTAGCTGAGCCGGCAATAGAAGCGGTTAAAAGTGGAGATGTTGAGATCCATCCCGACAACTATCGAAAAGTCTATCTTCACTGGATGGAAAACATAAAGGATTGGAATGTTTCTCGTCAAAATTGGTGGGGTATTGAGATTCCGGCTTGGAAGTGCTTGGATTGCTCAACTGGAGATAATGAAGAATGGATCATTACTGAAGGAGAAGAGCCTGATGAGTGTCCCGAGTGTGGTGGCGATAATTTAGAGCAAGACACGGATGTCTTTGACACCTGGTTTTCTTCCGGACAATGGCCTTTTGCCACCCTTCTCAACGACGAAGAACCGGAATTGGAAAAGTACTTCCCTACTTCGGTAATGGAAACGGGTTTTGACATACTCTTTTTCTGGGTTGCAAGAATGATTATGCTCAGCATCTATCGAACCGAAGAAATTCCATTCAAAGACGTTTACCTTCACGGACTGATAAGAGATGAAGAAGGGGAGAAGATGTCCAAGTCAAAAGGTAACGGCATAGACCCAATCGAGGTTGCTGAAGAGTACGGAACCGATGCCTTGAGAATGTCTCTGATTGTCGGAAATATGCCCGGAAAAGATCATTCGCTTTCTGAAAATGAAATAAAGGGTTACCGGAACTATGTAAATAAAATCTGGAATATGTTCCGGTTCTTGATGATGAGGTGTGAAGATTACAACCCTTCTGAAGATCATGAACTTAGCGAATCGGATAAAGAACTTATCAAAGAATTTGACGAAAAAGCCGAAGAAGTAACCTCACATTTGGATAATTTTGAATTTTCTCACGCAGCAGAAAAAATCTATCATTACAGCTGGCATAGATTTGCAGATGAAATTATTGAAGAATCAAAAGATGTTCTTGACGATGACGATAAAAAAGCGGGAAGACAGAAGACTTTAATTTCCATCTTTAACGGAATCTTAAAATTGGCTCACCCCTTCATTCCGTTCGTAACCGAAGAAATTTATCAACAGATGCCGATTGAAGACAAAAAAGAGACGATTATGATTGAGAATTGGCCCAACTCATGACTGAACTAGCATCCTTTCTAATTTTAGCAATTCTACCCAGTTTTATTTGGCTCGTCTATTTCTTGGAAAAAGATAATGAACCGGAGCCAAAGATAAGATTGTTATCGGTATTTCTTTTAGGATGTCTTTTTGCCGGATTAGCCGCCAATATTCAGGCACCGTTGCGAGGATTTATCTATTCTTCGGAAGTGACAAGAGTTTCTCTTTTCTGGGACTATCTTTTTGCAGTTGCCTTTCTTGAGGAGCTTGCAAAATTAATTGCTGTTTTAGTCGGAGTTTTTATGCTTGGAGTTCGCGATCTGGATGAACCCATAGATTTTATCATCTATATGGTAACCGCCGGACTCGGATTTGCGGCCCTGGAAAACTATATCTATTTTTCCCGAGCTTCATCCGAAATAATTACCGAACTGGCCTTTTTGCGCTTTGGCATAACAACCCTTTTTCATGCCTTGGTTGCCGGAATAACCGGATATTTTCTGGCCTTGGCGATTAGAAAAATACGGCTCAGCTATCTTCTTTTCGGGCTACTTTTATCCACTTTGGTTCATGCGGCTTACAATCTAATCATATCACTCGGAGCTTCAACCGGTTCCGTCTTTCATTCAACGCTTTTACTGGCCTTTATTTTGGGCTTAACTTTAATATTATTTAAATCAATAAAAAGAGTAAAAAAAATGAAGGGTGTCTGTAAGCCCGAATTTGATTTTACTCCTAAATAAAATGTCAAAAAAAGAAAAAGATTGGACAAATAAAAAACTGGATAAAGAGGAAAAGTCCTGGCTTTCAAAAGAAGGTCAGCTTACGGTTGATGTTTATAAAACCGACAAGCATATCGTGATACTGTCTCCGATTGCAGGAATTTCAAAAGATGACCTTGAGATAGTAACCGAGAAAGATACGGTAACTATAAAAGGAGAGCGAAAGAGGCCGGAAAAGGAAAAAATCGACTGCTTTTTTACTGAAGAGTGTTTTTGGGGTCCTTTCTCCAGAGAAGTTATTCTTCCCGAAGAAACCGATCCGTCCAGAATAGAAGCTGAAATGAAAAAAGGCATTCTAACTATTAAGGTCCCAAGAATAGAAAAAGAGCGAAAGAGAAAGGTGGAGTTGGATTAATGATGATCGAGACCTACATTAGTTTAGTCTTAATCCTGATCTTGTTTTTTATCTACTGCCTCTTAGTTTTTTCTTTATTTTTCTCTCCCAGCTCTATAAAATCAATTCTCGACTCCGCTCCCCCTGTTCCTACTCCGAAGAGAGAGATAGAAGCCGCCCTAAAGCTTCTCAAGCCCCAAAGCGGCACTATCTTCCACGATTTTGGTTCTGGGACGGGAAGGGTTCTAAAAACAGCTGAAAAGCGATATAAGGTTAGAGGGGTCGGCTTTGAGCATTCCGCCTTCTTCTGGCTCATCTCCAATACACTTCTCCGAATATCGGGACTCGAATCGAGAGCAGTTAAAAAGTCGCTGGATCAAGCCGATATTTCTGGTGTGGATCAAGCATACTGCTACACATCTCAGAAAATAATGTCTCGACTGGAAAAAAGAATCATAGAAGAGGAACTTGAATTAAAATTAGTCAGTTACTGCTTTCCCTTTCCCGGCCTGAAACCTAAAGAGATAAAGCGAAGCCCGCGAGGAAGAAAGATATTTCTCTATGATACGACTTAAAAATAAAAACCACTCCCTAAGGAGTGGTTGTTTTGTGCCGAGGGTGGGATTCGAACCCACAAGTCCTGACGGACAGCAGGCCCTAAACCTACCGCGGTTGCCAGTTTCGCCACCTCGGCTCACTATCTAATTGTACTTATTTGAGATTTAAAATCAAGCTTTTCTCTATATAAAAATAATCCGCCAATTAAAGGCGGATTATTTTTAAATCGTTAGAGATTTTTCTAACCTACAAAAAAGCCGATTAAAGTTGGAACTGCAGCAGCAAATATAGCTACAAGAGTTCCGATGATGGCAAAAGTTATAAACTTTTTACCCTTGGCTATATTTTCTTCTTTTTGTCCCCCCGTCAGAATAAAGAATCCACCGGCGATTACAAAGAAGACGACTAAAACGACTATCAGAGTAAATAGTATGTTTGCCATTCTATTTACCATATTAATTGCACATAAAATCGGCCAAACATCTCCGTCAGAGGAGTCAACAGAATCACTATACGTGGTTCCATCATACGTTATTTCTTCAACCAGAGTACAGCCTTCAACCGGTTCCAGAGCTTCAACCATTCCGATTCCGGAAAAGATTATGGCGAGTGCCAAGGTGAGAACTATTAAAACTTTTTTCATTTTTTTCTTTTTATTTTTAAACGACCTTTATTTCTCTTTATTAACCTAACTATACCATTTCTATACTGAATCGCAAATCAAGCCCCGGCAACATAACGAACCGCCGCTATCACCCCTCGAGCAAATAAAATTATAAAGAGACCCAAGGCGGTCCACTTTATAGTATTCTTTCCTTTTTCAAAATACTTAGGGTCTTGACCACCGAACATTATAAGCAGAGCCCCAACCAAAACCATGAGAGTGACAAGCGCCACTCCCAGAGTTATAAGCAGATTGGATAGAGCTTCTAAAAATTCATTAATTGTTTCGAATCTCAATGGATTAGTCAAACAAACTACTCCGTTTCCATTATTGCAGGGATCATCAGCAAAAACGGTTCCGGTTAAAGTTAGTAGACCGACAATAGCTGCAATTTTAATCTTTTTTTTGTAGAGCTTAATCATTTTATCTTTGGTAAAGTAATCCGTAGTGATGCATTCCGGCTCGAAAATCATCTTTTAGAGCAAAGTCATTTTCAACTGCCATCTTTCTTATCTCAGTCTCTTCAATTTTTAAATTTTGAGGACCGATTGGTGAGTCCGGATTCCATTCGGTAACAAGAATAAAACCTCCTTTTTTTAATATTCTTCTGGCTTCCGAAAATAGCTTTTCTTTTTTCTCGACCTGAAACAGGAAATTTGTCATTAATACCAAGTCTACTTTGTTGTCGGCTATACTAACCCCTTCCTCAATATTCTCTCTCATCACCTTAACATTAGAAATATTCTCTCTTTCCAACTTACCTCTGAGCGCGGAAAGCGGCTCCTCCAGTAGATCTACGGCATAAACTATACCCTTATCGATCTTTCTTGCCAGAGGAATGGTCCACCATCCAGCTCCACAACCGAAGTCAGCTGCATTTATCTCGGGCTCAATTGGTAAATCGTAAATTAGTTCTTCCGGATCTATAAAGCTCATTCTAAAAACAGGTTATCGAGGCAACGGAATCTTTTTTGCTCAACTTCATAACTCTAACTCCTTGAGTCGGTCTTCCCAATTCAGATATTTTGTCAATGCTTGTTCGGATAACTTTTGCTTTTTTCGAAACCGCCACCAGATCTTGGTCCTCGGTAACCACTCTGGCTGAAACTATGTCTCCCACCTTGGAAGCATTATTCAGCGTCTTTAATCCTACACCACCTCTTTTCTGTGGCCTATATTTTTCAACTAAAGTTCTTTTTCCGTATCCTTTTTCAGTCATAACAAAGATATACTGCTCCTTCTCCTCATCGCCTCTTATTATTCCCATATCAACAACCTTGTCTCCATCTTTTAAATCGACTCCCTTAACCCCTATTGCCTGACGACCCATCGGTCTAACCTCCTCTTCATCAAAGCGGATCGCCTTTCCTTTTCTGGTCACGACTATGATATCATCATTACCGGTTGTTTTTCTTACTTTTTTCAGCTCATCTCCCTTTTTAAGAGTGAGAGCAATCAATCCGGACCTTCTTATGTTTTTAAACTCTTCTAATGCTGTCTTCTTTATTTTTCCATTTTCAGTTATCATTATCAGATTATCAATAGCTCCGTCCTTTCCGTCCTTATCCAGAGGAATTACAGTTAAAACGCTCTCGTCTGAAGATAGTTCTAAAAAGTTCAGAATACCTCTTCCTCGTGCCGCTCTAGAACCTTCGGGAACCTTGTAGACGGGTACGCGAAATACTTTGCCGGTATCTGTAAAGAATAGAAGGTCGTCATGAGTATTGGCCTTTATAAAGTGATCGACTACATCATCTTGGCTGGTTTTCATTCCTAAAATTCCTTTACCGCCTCGTTTTTGTTTTTTATATGTAGAAGGATTGATTCTTTTAATGTACCCTCCCTTGGTTACAGTCACTATCGCTTTTTCTTTTGGAATCAAGTCTTTGTCATTTATGCTTCCCAAAGGTTCCGGGTTAACGTCGGTTCTTCTTTCGTCATCGAACTCATCCTTCATCTCTTCCAACTCTTCTTTAACTACCGCCTTTATCTTTTCTTCACTTGAAAGAGTGTCCTTAAGGTCGGCAATAACCTCCCTCTTCTCGCTTAATTCATTCTCAACCTCAACCCGTTCAAGCTTAGCCAATCTTTGCAGTCTCATCCTTAAAATAGCCAGAGCCTGAGCCTCACTCAGGTTATATTCATCCATTAGATTGGTTTTTGCTTCCTCTTTATTTTCGGAAGCTTTGATTGTCTCAATAACCTCGTCAATATCAACCAAGGCTTTGTAGAGACCTTCCAGTATGTGAGCTCTGCTCTCAGCTCTATCCAGTTCATATTTCAGTCTACGAGTAATAACTTCAATCCGATGATTGATGTAGTGCTCCAGAATTTCCACCAGGCTAAGCACTCTCGGCTGAATACCGTCAACTAGTGCAATCATATTCAAGTGAAACTTCTTTTGAAGCGAGCTGTAATTAAACAGTCTATTTAAAACCTTTTGAGGATAAGCATTTCTCTTAAGATCAACCGCTACTCTCAAACCTTCTCTGTCCGACTCATCTCTAATATCTCTGATTCCTTCCAGCTTTCCGTCTTTAACCAGATCGGCAAATTTTTCGACCATCTTTGACTTTTTGACCCCGTAAGGAATTTCCGTAATTATTATCTGTGAGCTTCTAGCCTTTTCTTCTATTCTAGCCTTACCTCTCACTTTTATAGATCCTTTTCCTTGAGAATAGGCCTTTATTATCTGCTCTCTATTAAAAATTTCTCCTCCGGTTGGAAAATCAGGCCCCTTAATAAATTCAAGAAGATCTTCCGTATCTGCGTCCGGGTTCTCCAGCAGATGAATCGCGGCATCAACCGTCTCTCCCAAGTTGTGGGGCGGAATATTGGTTGCCATTCCTACCGCAATACCCAGTGATCCATTTAAGAGTAGCTGTGGAACCGGTGAAGGTAAGACGGTTGGCTCCTCATTTGTTCCGTCGTAATTATCAATAAAGTCAACCGTATCCTTGCTTATGTCTTTAAGCATCGCCTTTCCTAATTTGGAAAGTTTAGCCTCCGTATATCTCTGAGCACCGGCCGGATCATCATCTATCGATCCAAAGTTACCCTGCCCATCAACAAGTGGATAACGAAGCGAAAAGTCTTGAGCCATTCTAACCATCGAGTTATAAACCGCAGTATCACCATGAGGGTGATACTTAGCAAGAGTGGTTCCGACTACACTGGCCGATTTTTTATACTTTGCTCCCGGATAGAGCCCATCTTCGTTCATGGTGTACAGAATTCTTCTGTGTACCGGCTTGAGTCCGTCTCTAACATCGGGAAGCGCTCTTCCGACAATAACCGACATAGCGTAATCGATGTACGATTTCTTCATTTCGCTTGTTATGTCTCTGGGCTTTACATAGCCTATATCATTTTCTTCAAAATTCTCATCCTTCATATTTTTCTATAATTATGCTTTTTTGCTTTGTGGTTTCAATTTATAAACTTGAATTTCTCCTTCCGATAGGCTGGTTTTGGATATTGAAGCCTTGTCTTCTGCCTCTATATCCTTTTCTCCCATCTTCTTGAAAAAGGCTTCCGGGCCATCCAAATCAAGATCAAGGCCATCAACCTTGTAGTGCATCGGTATTACCGCCTTCGGTTCCAGTTGGGATATTATCGTGCTCGCTTTTTTTGCATCCAAAGTATATTTTCCTCCAACCGGAATCAGTAATATGTCAACCTCCCCGATCTCTTTCAACTGTTTGTCGGTGAGTTCCTTTTGCCCCAAATCACCCAGATGACAAATATTCATACCCTCCGACTCAATTACATAAATAGTATTTTTCCCTCTTTCCTTTCCTTCGTTCTCATCATGATAAGAAAAAATTCCTCTAACCATAGTATTCTGAACTTCGTACTCACCGGGGCTATCAATAACAAAAGCCTCTTCATTTACCGCCGAAAGATTACTGTGGTCATCGTGGTCGTGAGAGAGCAGCACAACCTCAACGTTCTTTTTATAAAGTTTAAGCCCGGTTGATTCATCAAACGGATCGGTTAGTATGGAAACTTTCTCTCTTGACTTCCTTTTTTTCTTTCCCGATATGTAAAAACAAGATTGTCCGTACCATTTAAAATCCATGTTCTTTTAAATTTAACTAAATACTATTTCTTATTTTACCAGTCAAACTTGAAAAAATCAAGATATTATGTAAAATAGATAATCAGTGGGCAATAATAAGGTTTTAGCTCAAAGACCTCAGCCTTTCGCTATTAAATAAAGTAAGATTATTAATCAAATGATAAAGATTTATTATTTGAGCCTCTGTTAATCTTTATCCATCAAAAAAATAAAATGAAGGAGATATTAAAAGAAGAAAATTTACTCGAAATACCAAAAGAGGGAACTATCGTAGAAGGAGAAATTGTCGGAAAGGGGAGAGCAGCTGCCTATGTTAACTTGGGTATTTTCGGAACCGGAATAATCTTTGGACGTGAATTTTATGCAGCTAAAGACGAACTCAAGGATCTGGAAAATGGAGAGACCGTTTCTGTAAAAGTAGTTGAAATTGACGGTGAGCAGGGTTATGTTGAACTTTCCCGACACGAAGCAAGGAAAGACATGGCTTGGGGTGTTCTCGAGGAGAAGAAGGAAAACAACGAAACGATTACGGTGAAGATCGAGGGCGCTAACAAGGGGGGTCTGCTTGCTAAATTATTTGGAATTTCCGCCTTTCTGCCATCATCTCAACTTTCCTCAGAAAACTATCCTCATGTTGAAGGAGGTGACAGAAATGAAATTCTAAAAGAATTGCAGAAGCTAGTAGGGGAAAGCTTGGATGTAAGAATCTTGGACTTGTCAAAAGATGACGAAAAGATAATTCTTTCTGAAAAAATTAGAGAGATGGAGAAGAAGGAGAAAGAATTAAAGAAATACGAAGAAGGAGATGTGGTGAAGGGAGAGATTACCGGAATTGTTGATTTTGGAGCATTTATAAGATTCGGAGAAGGTATTGAGGGACTTATTCATATTTCAGAATTGGATTGGAGTCTGGTTTCCGACCCTTCAAACATATTAGAAGAAGGAGAAGAAGTGGAGGCAAAGATAATAAAAATAGCGGACGGAAAAGTTTTCTTATCCTTGAAAGCACTCAAAGAAGATCCTTGGAAAACGATCAAGGAAGAATACTCCAAAGGAGATGTAATAGAAGGAAAGGTAACTAAATTCGTCTCGTTCGGTGCCTTTGTTGAGCTGGATTCAGGAATTCAAGGCCTCTGTCATATTTCCGAATTCGGAACCAGAGAGAGAATGGAAGCCTCGCTGGAGGTTGGGAACGGATACGATTTTCAAATTCTTTCCATCGATGCAGAAGATCACAGATTAAGCCTGAGACTTAAGAATTAGAATTTAAAAGACGGAGACTAATAACCAGCCTCCGTCTTTTTATATTGAAGATTTATCGATCCGTTTGACTATACCCTCTTTTCAATTATAATAATTAAGAATTAACTAAAAAAATATGCCATTATCCGAATCAGCAAAAAAAAGATTGCGCCAAAGTAAAAAACGAAAAAAAGAAAACAAGGTTTTTAAGACCAAGATGAAAGAAGTGATCAAAGAGATTAAAACCTTAGTTGACGACAATGAAGTAGAAAAGGCAGAAGAAAAGCTTTCTACCGCCTATAAAGCTATCGATAAAGCAGCTAAAAAGGGAGTTATAAAGAAGAAAAATGCAAGCCGGAAAAAATCACGCCTTACAAAGCTCGTAAATAAATCTAAAAACGAGAAATAATTAAGGTCAATCCGGTTTCGGGATTCATCTTTCCCAGCTTAGAGTCAAGATCCACTTTGAATAATTCATTGTGGGTCTTTTTTAGTTGAGTAAAATTAAAGTTTTTAATTTGAGATTTTGTTTTTTTAAAAACAAAGGAGCTCATCATACTCTTTTTTCTGGACTCTTTATAGCTCATATCTGCATCTTCAAGTTCGGCCATGATTAATAAATTTCTCAATTGATAGTTGATCATGGAGAGGATGTAAAAAGGAGAATCTCCTTTGGAGATATGTTTCTGGATTAATTCAAGAGCTACCCCTTTTTCTCCTCTGCTTAGAGAGTCAATGGCTGAAAATATATCGGTCTCAAAATCGGGGCGGACATGATCCTTGACATCACCCTTTTTAATAACTTCCTCCATTCTCATATTGGCCAGTTTAGCTATCTCATTGTGAGCCCTCCACAAATCATCGCCAATATAATCAATCAACTTCGAAATTACACCCCTTTCCCAATCGGTATTATATTTTAAAAGCTCTCTTTTATACCAAGAACGCAGTTTTTTTCCTTTTAGTTTGTCAAATTTTTGAACTAAGGCCTCGTCTTTCTTTTCGGTTATTTTTTTTATCAACCCTCCTTTTATTTCTTCATCTTCTCGAAAAATTAATATATTATCTCCGGAAACCAGAGCATCCAAATTGTCTTCCACTTCTTTTTTTGTTTTTTTATCTTGAAGGATGTTTCTCCCAACCAAGAGCCTCTTTTCTTCAAACATGCCAACTTGACGACTTTCATCTTTTAAATCACTGAAGGACGGCTTTTCGGGTAAGTTAGTTATATTTACTCCTGTCTTATTCTTTTTTTTATATCCGGAAATTATCTTCTTCAGCTTTTGACTGCTTCGAAAAGAATCTTTTCCGTGTAGAAGTATTAACATCTATTTTTTGGATTGACAGCGGGGACAGAGATAAGTTCCTCTACCTCCGACTTTAATCTTCTTAATTTTTTCTTCCCGACATCGAGAACAAGATTTGCCGTGCTGATTGTAGACCTTCTGTTTATTTTGGTAGTTTCCCCGTGTTCCATCCGGCAATCTGAAATCAACCATACTATCACCATTACTTCTCACCCCCTCTTTCAGAACGTCTATTATCGCATTGTAGAGCTTTTCAATCTCCTCTTCGGACAACTTACTGGCTTTGGTCTCCGGATGAATCTGAGAGATCCACAAGGCGTCAGAGGCATAGATATTACCCACTCCGGAGAGAAACTTCTGATCCATAATTAAGGGCTTGATCATCTTCCTTCTTCCGGAGATCATCTCTTTAAACTTATTGAGGCTAAACTCATCACTAAACGGTTCCGGGCCCAGTTTGGATAATTTTTCAACAAGTTCCTCCTTTTTCCAGAGTTCAATTTTTCCAAATTTCCTTAAATCCGAAAAAGCAATCTGCTTTCCGTTGTCTAAAAAAAAGATAAAGTGGATGTATTGATTCATCTTATCCTCTTTAAGCGGGCCGGGTATCTGAGAAATCCATTCTCCGTCAATTTGCTTCCAACGACCCAAAAGCAGGTTCCCTGTCATCTTATAATGAACTAAAAGAGAAAGATTGTCTTCGAGCTCAAATATTACATTTTTAGCTCTTCTTCTTAAATTTATAATCTTTTTATCGGTAACCAAATTTTCAAAATTTCCATCAAGAGAACCCTTTAAAACTCCCATCTTGGATGTATCCGTCCATGTCTTAAGAAAGGTCCTTTGCAGGACCTTTTCTTTTAAATATCTTACGCTGGATTCCACCTCGGGAAGCTCGGGCATTTAAATAATTTCTTTAACTTTCTTTATTATTTCCTTGGGAGTAAAGTGAGCTTTAATTAAAAAGTCTTCAGCTCCCAGATTCAATCCTCTTTCAACTTCCGACTTCTGCCCCAAGTTGGACAAGATAACAACCGGAATTTCTTCCAATTCGGGATTGTCTTTAATCTTTTCCAAGACTTCAAAACCTCCAACCCCGGGCATTATTAAATCAAGGAGAATTAAATCGGGTCGTATTTCTTTTATTTTTTTCAAACCTTCCTTTCCGTCTACAGCTTGCGAAACCTGATAACCTTCTTTATTTAATTTTCTGGTTATCATTTCTCTTAAAAATTTGTCGTCTTCCACTACTAATATTTTAGACATAATTTTGTTTTTTAAGCTGATCCTAGTTGGTCAGCGACTTTATTTAAAACTTCTTCAGGGTCAAATTCAGTTTTAACTATCCAATCTTTAACCCCCATCTCTACCGCTTTATCTATTTCAACCGGTTGTCCCGAATTAGAAACAATGATAATCGGCACCTCAACCTTCCCTTCTTCATTAACGATCTCTCTGAGAACATCAAATCCATTCATTTTAGGCATAACTATATCGAGTAAGACCAGGTCGGGATCAATCTCCTCAATCATCCTCACCCCCTCTTCACCATCTTTAGCCTCCTCTACACGGTACCCTCTTCCGGTTAATTTTTTAGCAACTAAACCTCTTAAAACCGAATCATCGTCAATTATTAAAATTTTTTTCATTTTGCTAATCTACTTTGTAATTAATTTTAAACCGTCATCCCTCTAATGTCAACCGTTACCACTAATTATCACTCTTGGCGAAGGGGAGTGTAAAGTAAAAGACACTTCCCTCACCAGATGTAGAGTGAAACCCTATCTCCCCATTGTGAGCCTCTATTATATTTTTAGATATGAAGAGGCCCAGTCCCGACCCTTCGGTATCCTTTCGAACAACGTTTTCGGCTCTAAAAAATTTATCAAATAGTCTTTCTTGCTGCTCCTCGGGAACACCGACCCCGTCATCCTGGACCGAAACTCTAATCTTTTTCCCTTTCACCACACTTACGGATAAGGTAATTTCCCCCTCATCCGTATATTTAATCGCATTATCCAGAAAATTTTGAACAACTATTTCTATTTTTTCGGGATCAATCTCAACATCGGGCAGGCTGGAATTTACTTTGTTTATCTTAAGCTCCAGATTCTCATTTTTAGAAATAATCTCCTCATAATCCTCAATTATCGGCTTTAAAACTTCATATAGATTAACAACTTCTGGATCATAAATATACCTACCCTCTTCAATTCTACTTACATTTAGAAGATCATTCACCAAGGTTACCATTCTTTCGTTTGCTTTGTAGGCTTTCATAATTAAATCCTCTCTGTCTTCATCCAACCGGAGATCCCCATCTTCAATTTCTTCCAGAAAAGTGCCCAGTGTCCACTTTATTCCGGACAAAGGGGTTCTGAGTTGATGAGCGGCAACGGAAACGAATTCACTCTTTATTCTTTCTATTCTTTTCTCTCTAGTTATGTCGTGTATGTGAACTAAAACTCCAACTCCTTCTTTGTCATCTATTTTAATAGTTGTTATTTCCAGAAAAAAATCATTATTTATTTTTAACTCCTCTCTAAAGAGCACCCTCAAAGCTCCCTGCTTGTCAGTGATAATCTCTATAAGAGGTTTAAGTGTGGGGAAGCTCTTTAAGTCTTTAAGTGAGCGACCAATTATATCTCTTCCTTTGATATCAAAAAACTCTTCCGCCTTCGGATTTATAAGCTCAAGTAGATTCTTTTCGTTAAAGAAAACCATTCCGTCTATCAGGTTGTGGATAATTTTAAAAGTTTTCTTTCTCTCTCTTTCTGCGTCTTTATAGGATTTGTCGACGTCTTCTAAAATATTCAATAATGCCGATCTGGAGTCTTCCATCTGCTTTGTCTTTTTTTTCAACTCCTCCTTCTTTTCTTTTAATCTATTCTTTGCCTGAATGACTTCATCTCTCTCTTCGATTATACTAAAAACAAACAGAATCCACCTCTCTCTGCTCTTTCTAAAATCACCTACAATTTTAACCGGAAGCGGTTTTTGCCCTCCTTTAGTCAAGGTAAAGCGCCCACTTTTTTCTATCTCTCCTCTTTTTAAACCTTCTAGAAAATCATTGAAGTCTTTTTTTTCAAGAATAATTTCTTCTATCTTTTTCAGAGAACTGAGACCTGTAAAGCTTCTAAACTTCTTGCTAGACTCTATAACAAAACCGTCCGAATCAAGAATACATCCGGATAGAGGCAGCTGGTTGAGGTCGGTAAAAAATATCTCGTTCCCTCCTTCTGTTTTAATCTCTTTTTCCATTTTAAGTCCTTCTAGTTTAGTGAATCTAATTTTTTTTGTAATTTTTCTTTTTCAGTCATCAGCCGATCTCGTTCTCGTTTAAGTTCAACCATTCTCAACTCTCTTCCCGTAGCCAGTCTGGTAAATCTTTCAAGTTCATCAACTTTCTCCTGCATATCCCTTTTAATTTTTTTAGATTCTCTTAAATCGATACAGGATATAAAGACCAGCTCTTTTTCACCGGTGAATGACTCTGAAAAGAGCAAGATCGGGACCTCTTCGTTTTCCGCCTTCAGTGTCGCCTCCTTTGCCCTTATGTCTCTGGACAAGACGTTTTCCTCCTCTTTAATGAACTCTGAAATATTGCGATCAACTATCTCGTAACCTTTGAGGTTTAGAATTTTTTCTCCTTCCCGGTTGGTTTGAGATATAAACCCCTCAGAATCGGTTATAAAAAACGGTACGGGTAGAAAAGACAGCAAGTCATCGAAAAGATTCTTTTTTTCTTTTTCATTCAACATCTTCTTGATTTTTTTCTTTTAACTTATTTTTTAACTTCTTGTTTTTCTCTTTAAGTTCAATCATCTTCTTTTCTCTGCCAACGGTTAGTTTGTGAAATTTTTCAAGCTCCTCAACCTTACGTTGCAACTCTTCAGTCCTGGCCTCAACCTTCTCTTCCAGGGTGTCGTTTAACTCTTCCAACTCCTTTGTTCTCGCCCTAACTCTTATCTCTAAAATCTGCCTTGCCTCTTCTAGTTCTTCTCGTGTTTTTTGAAGCTTTTTAGTCATTCTATTAAATTCGTCACCTATCTCTTCTATCTCATCTCCTGTTTTTATCTCTATGTTTTGATTCAAATTTCCGCCCGTGATCTCCTTTATCGCCTTTTTCAGATCCAGAAGCGGATTGGTTATTCGTTCAGTTAGAGCAAGCGCCAGAAAGACGGATATCAAAGTTGCAAAAAGAATAATCACCAATGCCCGAGCGATAATTGGGAGGATGAAATCGGTTAATAACCGTCTCTGAACCGCAAGAATTATTTTACCCTCCTCTCCATTTAGATTGTTGACCGATTTGGATAGCAAGCTGACATCACTTCCGTCATAAGTTGTCTTTTTAATCGTCAAATCATCAATACCAACCAGACTATCGCTTAACTTAACCTCTCTACCTTCACTATCTCTTGAGTAAATTAGCTCCTCCCCCTTAAAAACACCGATAAACTCAAAATCATCTCTGAAATCAAGATTTTGAAGATTTTGGAGGTCGTCCCTAGCTGTAAGTTCAGCAAAATCCAAAAGGATATTTTTTTCTCTAAGTAAAGACTCTTCTACTTGGCTAATCTGATCATGAGAATTCAACACCGTAACGAGTGTTACGGCAATAAAAGAGACGATAAGTATGGCTCCGAATATTCTGCTGAATATGCTTGTTTTCATCTTCTGGTAAAATTATAGATCAAGCTCCATTTGATCCGTTTCCGGTTTATATCTTTCGATTAGACTCTTAAATCCCAGATTGTTAAAATAATCGAAAACTTCATCATTTACATAGTTTATTTTGGCCTCTTCCAAGTCAATATTTAGATCCAAATTCCTCTTTAAAAGCACTAGCTTTTTTCCTTTCATAACTTCTTCTCTTTTTCCCTCTAATCTTTTTTTAAAATTTGCGGGCAGTGTTTCTAATTTGTCATATATCTCCTCTACGCTTCCATAATTAGAAATTAATTTAGAGGCTCTCTTTTTTCCTATTCCCCGAACTCCGGGTATGTTGTCGGAAGGATCTCCGCGCAGAGCCTTGTAATCAACAAAGAGGCGGGGAGGTAGTCCGTATTTTTCAATAACTTTATCCTTGTCGAAGTTCACCATCTTTTTTATCCCTCTGCCGGGCGACCTGACCGTAACCGTTTCATCAACTAGTTGAAGTAAATCCCTGTCTCCGCTTAAAATTATTATCTCCGTATCCTCTTTCCATTTTTCGGCAAGAGTGGCTATTATGTCGTCGGCTTCAAATCCTTCTTTATCCAAAACGGGAACTTTGAAAACTTTTAACCCATCCTTGATCAGTGGAATTTGAGAAACCAGATCCTCGGGCATATCCGGTCTTTGCGCTTTGTAATCCTCAAACATTTCATGACGGAAGGTCTTTTCTTTTCTGTCAAAAGCGGTCACCACATAATCGGCTTCGGTCTCTTCTAGCGCCTTGGTGAATATCAAGAAAAATCCATAGATGGCATTAACAAGTTGCCCCTTACTTTTAAGAGGAGGTAGTCCATGGTAGGCTCGATACATCAATGCATTACTGTCGACAAGTAGAGTTTTATTCATTACTTAAAAATATCATATTTTATCCGTTTGACCAACTTAAATTTAAGTGCTATCATATATCCGTAAACGGGGCATGGTGTAATTGGCTAACATGCTCGCTTTGGGAGCGAGTGATTCTCGGTTCGAGTCCGAGTGCCCCGACACTTATTTTGACAATCAAGTTCTTTTAAATTAATATAATAAGTAATCAATTTGCGGGTGTAGCTCAATGGCAGAGCCCTGGCCTTCCAAGCCAGTTATGTGGGTTCGAGTCCCATCACCCGCTCCATTTCAAACCGCCTTTACGGGCGGTTTTTTTAATGGGAGCAAAACTGGCTACCACCTCGCTTTTCCAGCTCCTTTTCAGTTCCCCTGAAGGTTATCTTTCCGTCCTCCAAAAGATAGATGGTATTGAAGTGTTTAATATCTTCCTTGTTGCTGACGGCCATAACCACCGCCATACCTTCATTTTGACAATAATCGTCAATAAGACCCACAACTCTGGATAATCCAGCCGGATCTATCTGATTAAAAGCCTCATCCAAGACTAAAAGCTTTGGTTTTAAAACTAAAGCTCCGGCCAGAGCAACCTTCTTTTTTTGACCTCCGGAAAGGTAGTGAATGACTTTCCCTTTCAAATCTTCTATACTCAATCTGCTCATCACTTCTTTTGTTCTCTTTTCTATCTCTTTCTGGTCGAATCCATAATTAACTAGAGAAAATTTAATAT
>CAYNQG010000010.1:0-19767 GCA_964399315.1 uncultured Candidatus Saccharibacteria bacterium | reverse complement strand
TTTCCGGAATCTATTACGAGTCCGCATTTTACGGAGTTGATGAGGAGACGGAAAGGATTAATCTGGAAGAGGTGGAGCGGATTGCTCTGGAGGAGGAGCCAAAATTGATCTGGGTCGGAGGGTCCGCTTATCCCAGAGAGTTCGACTGGAAAGGATTTTCAAAAATAGCGGATAAGATCGGTGCCTATCTGGCGGCCGATATAGCTCATGTTGCCGGGCTAGTAGTAGCCGGCGTTCATGAAAGTCCCGCCTCACATGTAGATATAATCACGACCACTACCCACAAAACCTTGCGAGGACCCAGAGGAGGAATGGTTATGGTAACCGATAAGGGACTTAAAAAAGATCCCGATTTGGATAAAAAGATAAACAAAGCCGTTTTCCCCGGACTTCAGGGCGGACCTCACGAGCATCAAATTGCCGCTAAAGCGGTCTGCTTCAAAGAGGCTTTGGAAGATAATTTTAAAGATTACGGAGAGAGAGTTGTTAAAAATAATAAAAAATTGGCTGATGAGTTGATTGAGGGTGGATTTAAACTGATTACCGACGGTAGCGATAATCATCTTTGCCTTATTGATTTGAGAAACAAGGATATAGGCGGTAAAAGGGCGGAAAATCTTTTAGAATTGGCGGGAATAACGATAAACAAAAACAGCATCCCTAATGATCCGGCTTCTCCGGCCAACCCATCGGGAATAAGGATCGGAACTCCGGCGATAACGACCAGAGGAATGGGGGAAGATGAGATGATTCAAATAGCCGGAATAATGAAATCCGTCTTAGAAGAAAAGAGCCAAAAAAGAGCTAAAAAGGCTCGAAAGGAGATTAAAAAACTGGCTGACCGCTATCCACTCCCCTATAATTTTAACTGAATAGAGTTATGAATTTCACACCACCGTTAATAGTTTTAGGATTAGCAACAGCATTCTTTTTAATTATTTATTTAACCGTGAGCAATCACTTGAAAAGAATGTCGCTACCCGGTAAGGAGTCTGAGGCTAGTCTTCGAGCGATAAAAATATATCGAAACGGATCTCTCTTGCTACTCGCTCTAGTTGCTCTATTTTTAATTTTAACTTTTATCTAAATGATTAAATTAAACAAGGGAGAGGAGATAAAATTAATCAAAAGGAGGCATCCAATAATTATAAAATTGGAATTAATACCTCTATTTATTCTCTTTGTGATAGCTCTACTATTATTTTTCGCAGCTCCCGAAATCATCTCCGAATCGGAATGGATTACAGCGACCCATCAGCAGCTGGGAGAATTTAATTTGCTATACTTTAGCTATTCTTTAATCCTTCTTTTCATCTTTTTTATTTGGAATCTTGCCTTTGTGCTCTTTGCCATCTATTATCTGGATGCTTGGATTGTAACCAATCAAAGAACGATTCATACTGAACTTAAAGGATTATTCAATCGGTATATATCCAGCATTAATCATGATAAAATTCAAGATGTGAGTGTTGATGTAGGGGGAGTTTTAGCTACTTATTTTGATTTCGGGGATCTTCAAATTCAAACAGCCGGAAATTTCAGAGAGTTCGTCTTTAAAAAAATACCTGACCCGTATGAAGTCAAGCAAATTTTAATGCGAGTTCAGAAAGATTATTCTAATTTTGCAAATAAAAAAGAGAATGATTTTTGATTGTAAAGAGTTAGCTCAAAACCACCTTAAGAAGTTAAAAGCGAAAACTAACCGATCTTTGTCACTGGGTGTGATTCAAGTTGGTCGAGATAAAGTTTCAAAAGTTTATATAAATGAAAAGAGAAAGGCGGCGGAGAATCTTGACCTTGATTTCAACCACTATCGATTTCCAAGCAGCATTCAGCTTAAAAAACTTAAAAAAGAGATAGGAAAATTTACTGATGACGGGCTCATAGTTCAGTTACCTATTAAAGGAAATCTGGATACGCAAGAAGTGCTTAACCTAATTCCTTTTGAAAAGGATATTGATTGCTTGAGTGAAGTTTCGGTAGGGAAGATGGTTACCGGGCGGCTAGACATATTACCTCCGGTAGTGGGGGCGGTAGATAAAATATTAAAAGCTAACAATCTCAAGCTAGAGGAAAGAGTAGTGGCGGTGATCGGGCCCGGCCGATTAGTCGGAAAACCGATGATAAGCTACACTATCAATAAAGGGGGGTCGGTTGTAACTATCGATGAGAATACTCAAAACAGTGCCAGCTTGATAAAACGAGCGGATATAGTGGTTACCGGAGTCGGGGAGCCGAACCTGATAACCGGAAAAATGATAAAACGAGGTGCTGCGATAATAGATGCCGGAACCACTAAAAAGGAGGGAGAGGTTGTCGGTGATGTCGATATGGGATCGGTCAGAGAAAAAGCTGGACTCATAACTCCGGTTCCCGGCGGAGTCGGACCTCTTACCGTAGCGAGTCTTTTGGAAAATTTAATTAAGAGAAAAAATGGGAATTGATATAAGTTTATTTGAAGCAATACACGAACTAACGGGGGTTTATGAGATTGATTTTTTAGCTCACTTTCTAGCTAAATTTTTACCGTTTGTTCTTATAATTATTTTAGTGCTGTTGTCTATAAAAGATAAGATCGCCTACTTAAAGATGGCTGTTTTCGGGATTGCTCTCGGGTTTTCAACTAAAATTATGGCAATAATGCCATTGGAGCATTTTTTTCCTAGAAAGCGCCCTTTTGATGTTTATGGATTTGAGCCTCTAGTTGCCAAAGAAGCATCCTCTTTGGCTTTTCCTTCTTCGCACGCCGCTTTCTTTTTTGCTCTTTCTACAGTTGTATTTTTTAAAAATAAAAAGTGGGGTGTGTTTTTCTATACGTCATCTTTTTTAATTATTCTAGCAAGGATTTATACCGGCCTACATTGGCCCACCGATGTTTTGGCCGGAATGCTTATCGGTCTTGTTTTTGGTCTTATTTTTGAGAAAATTAGAGAGGTTAAGGATTGGGAGTATTAAATTCAAAAAGTAGCTAAAAATTAAAAAAACCGGCAAAAGAGCCGGTCTTTTTTTGTGCCCGGGGTGGGAATCGAACCCACATGTTCTTGCGAACAGCGGATTTTGAATCCGCCCTGTATACCTGATTCCAGCACCCGGGCATTCGTTTAACTGGAATTATTTTAATTAATTTGACCCTTAAAGTCAAATTATATCGCTCTATTTTTTAAATAGCCTTATTGATCAGTAGTTGGTTTAAATTTATATAAAATAGAATTAATAAAATTAATACAGGAATAGCTTTAAAGATTATTTAAGAAGGTGTTTTGACATTAATGGGCGTTATGATATTATAATACCGAGTAGATGACTCGGTATTTAATATTTTGATAGTGAGTGAATTGAAAATAAAGTATAATTATTAATATTAACCAAGAAATACGACAAAGCGACAGCTAATCGAATTTCTAATAGTGGGTGAAAATTTCTAAAAAATCACAATATGGGCTACGTGGGTTATTTAGATTGGCTCAGGCGGACGGCCACACTCCGATGAGGGAGGTGGCTAAAAAAGAGGGGATATCGGCTGACTATTTGGAGAAGATTTTTACCCAGCTGGAGAAGGAAAATTTCATAACCTCCAAGCGAGGCCCTTCCGGTGGTTACGCCCTGGCAATGGTGCCGGAAGATATAACTCTGAGATCGATTTTGGAAATTTTGGAAAATAATTTCTCTTTGGTCGAGTGCGTAGATGACGACTGTAATCGACTTGCCGATTGCCCGGTTGCCCCCACTTGGAAAAAACTGGATGATGAAGTGAAGGAAAAATTGGAATTAATTAATTTAAAAACTATTCTCGATAACAATAAAAGTTAAACTATGATCATGAATAAAAAAATATATTTGGATAACGCCTCCACTACTCCGGTAGATGGGAAGGTAATGGAAGCGATGAAGCCTTTTTTTGAAAAGAAGTTCGGTAATCCCTCCTCTCTTCATTCGTTTGGGCAGGAGGCAAGGGTGGTAATAGACCGATCCAGAGAGAAAGTTGCTGATTATTTGAACTGCAGCCCTAAAGAGGTTATCTTTACCGGTTCGGCAACCGAAGCGAACAATATTTTTATTAAAGGAGTGGCCGAAGTTAATGATAATCCACATATAATAACCACTTCTATTGAGCATGATGCTGTCTTAGAAACAGTTAAAAACGTTACTGACGATTATACTATTTTGGATGTCGACGAAAAAGGGTTAGTCAGCTTGGATGACTTAAAAAGGGAGATAAAAGAAGAGACTAGGCTGGTTTCGGTAATGTATGCCAATAATGAGATAGGAACTATTCAGCCGATAAAAGAGATAGGAAATATGATAGAAGATTTGAATAAGGATCGAAAAGAAAGAATCCACCTCCATACTGATGCTGCTCAAGGGGCCGGTTATCTGAGCTGTGATGTAGAAAAATTAAAGGTAGATGGACTGACTCTTAGCGGACATAAGATTTATGGACCTAAGGGAGTTGGAGTTCTGTACAAAAAAAGAAATGTAAACGTAAAACCGATAATGTTCGGCGGCGGGCAAGAAGACGGGATCAGATCCGGAACTTACAATACGCCCCTTATAGTTGGAATGGGTAAGGCAATTGAACTTTTAGAAACGGAAAAGAAAAAAGAGGAGACAGAAAAGCTTAGAGACTATCTGATTGAAAAGGTTTTAGAGATTGAAGGATCATCGTTGAACGGATCAAGAAAGAAAAGATTGCCTAATAACGCCAACTTTAGCTTTAAGGGGGTCGAGGGTGAATCAATTGTAATGATACTGGATCAAAAAGGGATCGCCACCTCTACCGGATCGGCCTGTTCCAGCAAGTCTCTAAAGGCTTCACACGTCCTCAGGGCTATCGGGCTTAGAGATTTGGAAGCACACTCTTCACTACGGGTTTCCATTGGCAGAAAGACGACAAGAGAGGATGTCGATAAGTTCTTAAAAGTGTTGCCGGATGTGATAGAGCGCCTTAGAGAGATATCGGGAAGATAAATAAAAGTTAATTAGCAAAAACATGAGTAACATATATTCAGAAAAAGCGATGGACCACTTCATGAATCCTCGTAACATGGGTAAGTTTGACGATCCCGACGGGGTCGGAGATGTCGGTAATCCCAGTTGCGGAGATCTGATGACTATCCATATAAAAGTCGAAAATGAAAAGATCGAAGATATTAAATTTAAAACCCTGGGTTGTGCTGCCGCTATCGCCACCTCGGATATGATTTGTGAGCTAGCCAAAGGAAAAACTCTGGACGATGCTTTGGAGGTCACCTTTCAAGATGTAGTTGATGAGTTGGGAAAGCTACCCCCATCAAAGGTTCATTGTGCAAATTTAGCTCAAAAAGGATTAAGAGAAGCAATAGATGATTACAGAGAAGAATAAAAAAGTAGCCGTCGGAGTTTCCGGAGGAGTGGACTCTTCTGTGGCTCTAAAACTTTTAAAGTCTTCCGGGTACGAGCCGGTCGGCTTTTTTATGAAGTTTTGGGGTGAGGAGAATCATTGCTGCGGAATGGATTCGGAACGAAGAGCCAGAAAAACTTGCAATGATCTGGAGATTCCCTTTTATGTTTTGGATGTTAGAGACGAGTTTAAAAAAGAAGTTGTAGATTATTTTTTAAGGAGTTATCAAATGGGTGAAACTCCCAACCCGTGCGTAGCCTGTAATAGAGAGATAAAATTTAAAACTCTATTTAGAAAGATAAGAGAGTTTGAAGGGACGAAGGTAGCCACCGGCCATTACGCTCAAATTGAGGACGGGATCATAACGACTCCCAAGGATAAAGAGAAGGATCAGACTTATTTCATGTGGAGTCTAAAAAAAGAACTTTTGGATAATATAGTATTTCCTCTCGGAAACCTGAAAAAAAAAGAAGTTCGCAAACTGGCGGCAAGAGTGGATATGCCGGCAGCGGAAGTCTCTGATTCGCAAGAAGTCTGTTTTGTAGAAGATGATTTATCCGACTTTTTAAGGGATTATATTGATCTCATACCCGGAGATATTGAGGATAAATACGGAAAAAAGTTGGGAACTCACATCGGCTTACCCGTCTACACCATAGGCCAAAGAAAGGGAATTGGTCTTTCCGGTGGTCCTTTTTATGTTCTGGAGAAAGATATAGAAAGAAATGTGCTGGTAGTCACTAGAGATAATGATGATTTACTTGAGCGAAATGTCAGTTTCAAGGAGGAGAATTTTTTTGAAAAAATTAACTACCCTCTGGAAGTAGAGGCAAAAATTAGGTATAATGCACCCGCAAAGGAGGGGATTTTGAAAAAACGAAATAAATTTGTATTTCGAAAAGCTCAAAGAGCGATCGCTCCCGGACAGTCAATTGTCTTCTATAAGGGGCGAAGACTTTTGGGTGGAGGAGTTATTAGTTAAAATTAAAATTAAAACAATGGAAATAACAAAAGAATCAACTTTGGAAGAGATACTAAAACACCCGAAAGGGAAAGAAGTTTTGGCTAAATACAGCGTTCCTTGCTTGGGCTGTTCTATGGCTTCTATGGAGATTAAATTTTTAAAGATTGGAGACGTAGCTAAAAAGTACGGCTTGGATCTGGACTCAATATTGGAAGAATTAAATGAAGATGAGGAATGAATTATGTAATTTGTCACTATTCTGAAATAGCGCTAAAAGGAAGGAACAGAAGTTTTTTTGAGAAAAAATTAGTCTCAAACATAAAGGCTATTTTACCAAAAAATAGCTTTTCTTCAGTTAGGAGGCCGGAGGGTAGAATTATTGTTAAACTAACTGATAAAGCTAAAAAGAAAGAGGTTGAAGAGTCTCTTAAGAAGGTTTTCGGTCTTGCTTATTTTTGCTTTGCTCAAAAGACAAAATCCGAATTAGAAAAAATAAAGAAAGAGACGATCGCTCTTTTAAGTGAAAAATCTCCCGATCCGAATTCTTTCCGAGTAACAACGAAAAGAGCTGACAAATCTTTCCCTCACAATTCTCCGGAAGTTAGTAGGCGGGTAGGAGCAGCTATATATGAAAGCTTTGGCTGGGAGGTTGATTTGGAGAATTTTGACTTGAATGTATTTATTGAGGTTACCGCCAAGGGGAGTTATATCTACTTTAGAAAAGTTGAAGGCTATGGAGGACTTCCAACCGGATCAAGCGGTAGGGCGATGCTACTTCTTTCCGGAGGGATAGATTCACCGGTTGCCGGCTTTAAGATGATGAAGCGTGGATTATCGCTTGATTTTGCCCATTTCCATGCCTACCCGTTGGTTTCCAACGACTCTATTAAAAAAGCGGAAAAACTATTTGAAAAACTTAAAAGATACTCACCTGACAGTAGATTATTCTTAATCCCTTTCGGAGATATTCAGAAGGAGGTAAGGATTACGATTCCGGAGAAGTACAGAATAATATTTTATAGACGACTAATGCTTCAGATTTCAGAGCGACTGGCTGAGAGTCGAAATGCCGAGGCTTTGGTCACCGGAGAGAGCTTGGGTCAAGTATCGTCACAAACTCTACCAAACATGCGAGCAACGGAGCAGGTGGTCGATTTACCGATACTAAGACCGCTGGTTGGGGAGAATAAGGGAGAGATTATCTCGATCGCAAAAGAGATGAATTCTTATCAGATTTCCATACTTCCGGATCAAGATTGTTGCACTCTTTTTAATCCTCGCCAGCCGGAGACTGCTGCCAACCTAAAAAGGGTTCTAAAATTAAATAAAAAACTGGATCTCGAGGAGATGATAAGTGAGACTATCAAAAATAGTCGTGTTTTAACTTGATTTTTTCGTGACTTCGGGTATAATGAAGCTAAGTTAGGTTAATTAAGTTCAAATTAAGCTAATTTTCCAGTTAAAATTCTACTTGAAAAATAAAGGTCGGTATCGATCTATACATCAATTCAGAAAATAATATGTCTGAAGCTTACTGTGTAAAATGTAAAGCTAAAAGAGAAATGGAGAACGAAGAAGAGGTAACTATGAAGGGTAAGGGCGGAACAAAAAGAAGAGCTCTTTCTGGAAAGTGTCCTGAATGTGGAACTAAAATGTTCAGGATTTTAGGAAAAGCGTAAATTGCTTTAATGCCTCTACCTCCAAAAACCACCTGACCACGGTGGTTTTTGGTTTATAATATGAAAAAAGAAAAGAAGTTCATACTTATATTTTTCCTAATCTTCTCTAATTTAATTGCTCTCTCGATCTATTTCGATCTTCAAGAGGAACAGGTTGCGGAGGTGGTTTTTTTTGATGTCGGTCAAGGAGATGCTGCTCTTATTCGAACTGAAAATAGAAAGAACATCTTAATTGATGGTGGTCCGAAAGATAAAATAATGCCTCTTTTGGATGAGGAACTTCCTTTTTGGGATCGAGATATTGATCTAATGATTTTAACCCATGCTCATGCAGACCACTTATCGGGATTAGTCGAAGTAATTAAGAGCTATAATGTTGAAAAAATTCTCTGGAACAAGCAGGATCATGACAGTCTTCTTTTTAGAGAATGGGAGAGATTAATAGCGGACATACCAACGAGAAAAGCAGAAAAAGGTCAAAGAATTAACCTCGGAGAATCCCATCTGGATGTTTTATATCCGCCGGCCAATTATGACTCTTCTGCCGGCCTTAATGAAAATTCAGTCGTTAATCGACTTATCTATGAAAATGGAGCCATTCTCTTTACCGGAGATGCGTACAAGGAACAAGAGAGAAGATTATTGGAATTGGAGAGGGAGTGTCTCGATGCTGCTTATGGCTGGTGTAGAGTTATGAATCTTTCTGCAGATGTTCTAAAAGTAGGTCATCACGGATCCTCTACATCTTCGGACAAAGAGTTTATTGAGAGAGTTTCTCCGGATGTGGCCATAGTAAGTGCCGGAAAAGGTAACCGATACGGACATCCGCATGATGAGGTTGTTGAATTGTTTTCGGAACTGGAAATTTTAATTCATAAAACCTATAAGGACGGCAACTTTAGAGTTTTAGCCGATTAGTTATAGATAGGCTTTGCGAATGTATTCGAAAAGCATTCGTTCCGAATTGAAATAAGATCCGTTTGTTGAGATGCAGTTTTTCATTATTTCAATCCATTTACCTCTTCTTTTATAGTAGGTAGGAATTATTTCCGAGGCTAGTTTTTTATAGATATCCTCGGCATCTCTCCTCCACCTCTCTTGTGGATTCTGATTTTTATCTTCAATACCTATTGACCAGCCTGTTTTTTGAGGAATGAAGCCTTCCAACCACCAACCGTCTTTTGTGCTTAGTTGCGGAACTCCATTATGAGCCGCCTTCATCCCGCTGGTACCGGACCCTTCTTTTGGAGGGATCGGATTATTTAGCCAAAGATCGACACCGGCTACTAATAATTTTGCGATTTCCATATCATAGTTTTCGAGAAAAACTAGTCCAATTTTATCCTCGTTTTTCTTAATTACCTCATTAACTTTTCGAATCTTTTCTTTTCCCATTCCATCATGCGGGTGAGCTTTTCCCGCATATATAATTTGAATTTTTCCGACTTTATCATTAATCTCTAAAAGCCTTTCTATATCCTCAAAAATAAGATCTGGTCGCTTATAAGTTGCAAAACGACGGGCGAATCCTATTGTAAAAACTTCTTTTGACAATATCTTTTCAGTCTTTTCTTCAATATACCTGACGAGTCTCTCTTTTGCTGATTGGTGCGCATTCCAGATTTCCCGGTTTGGAATCTTCAGTGCGTTTCTCAAGGAGAGATTATTGCTTCTCCAGCTGGGGATATGTTTATCAAATAAATTCTTAAAGTCGGGACCGGTCCAGGTTTCCGAGTGAACTCCGTTGGTTATAAAATCAATTTCATACCCGGGAAATATTTCTCGAGAAACTTCTCCATGTTTTTTAGAGACTCCGTTAATGTAGGAGCTGAAGTAGGCTGCCAATCTGCTCATATTAAGCTTTCTATCGGTTATTAGTTCGGGAATATTGTAAGGAAAATCAGGCTGAAGCTCTCTAACCAAATCCAGGGAGAAGACATCGTGGCCTGCAGCAACGGGCGTGTGGGTTGTAAAAACTATGCTTTCTCGTATTTCTTTGCTTCTTTTGTGAATATCAGCCGGGCTCGACGAAAAGGGCTTCGGTTTTAAATCGGAAAACAGCTCCAAAGTAGCCAAGGCGGCATGACCTTCGTTAAGGTGGTATTTTTTAATTTTATCCATGCCCAGCGCCCTCAAAGCTCTAACTCCACCCCTCCCCAAAATAATTTCTTGCATTAGTCTATATCTGTTATCTCCGCCATAAAGCTTTCCTGTTAAGTTTTTGTATTTATCCTTATTTTCGCCACAATCCGAATCCAAGAAGTAGACCGGAACCGTGTATCCGGTTCTACCCACCAGAGAGTATCTCCATATCTTTATTCTAACTTTATCCGCTCCTATTTTTACTGTGGAGGTGCCGGCTAATTCCAGCTCGGAGGTGTCATATTGATCTTGAAGTTCAACTTGATGGCCTTTTTCTGATATCTTCTGCTTGAAATAACCATCTTTATTAAGTAAGGTTACGGCCACTACTGGAATTTCCAGATCAGCTGCAGATTTCAAGGTGTCTCCAGCCAAAACACCCAATCCTCCACTAAAGCTTTTGATACTGTTTTTTATCGCTATCTCCATGCTAAAGTAAGCTATTCTGGGTTCTCTTTGATTATTCTCTAACATATCTAAATTTAAAATATTTTTCTTTATGTAAGTCTACCAAAAGAAAACTCGGCGGACAAACGATGACGGTTTTGATCCGGCAATTAAGCAAGTCTAATTTCTAACTCTTTCCTATTATTTTAAAAATATTCATCATGAAGCTTTGAAAGTAGGTGTGGGGGCAATTAAGCCGTCGTCCCGGAGCCGAAATAAAATTTTTTAGACATTGAAGATTGTTGAATTAGGCTCGGGTCTTGTCTTTTGGGCTTCTTTTACTTATAATTTTAAGTAATGAATGAAAGGAGAGTTAAATAAAAAATAAAATGAAAAAATTACTTATCGGAAATTGGAAGATGAATCCCTCCGGTCCGACCGAGGCGGAAAAGATATTTTCAACCGTGAAAAAGGCTCCCGGATCTGCTGATGTAGAGGTTGTTTTAACTCCGCCCGCAATTTATATTCCTTTATTTAAGGAGAGAGGGTTGAGTTTGGGAGTTCAGAATATATACTTTAAAGAAGATGGAGCTTTTACTGGAGAAATATCTGCAAAAATGGCTAAGAATTCGGGCTGTAAATACACCCTTGTAGGGCATTCGGAAAGAAGGAGTTTGTTCAATGAAGGAGACGAAGAGATTGAGAAAAAAGTTCGCTCCGCTCTGGATAATGAGATAACTCCCATAATCTGCATTGGGGAGACTTCAGCCCAGAAAAACAAGGAGCTAACCGGTAAAGTCATAAAAAGACAGTTAAGGGCAGCCCTTAAGGCTGTTAAAAAAGAAGATATCGGCAATGTGGTGATTGCTTATGAACCCATATGGGCAATAGGATCAAAGAATCCTTGCAATCCGGAGGTTGCTTTTAAGATGCGACTGTTAATAAAGAAGAGGGTTGCTCAAAAATTATCCAGAGATTTTGCTGAAAATACTCCCGTAGTTTACGGTGGTAGCGTTAATTTGGGAAACTGTCAAGATTATACCCGGAAAGCAAAATTTAATGGTCTTTTGGTTGGTGGAGCCTCTTTAAAGCCAAATAAATTTGGAAGAATGATAAAAGAAATATGAGCATAAAAGAAGGGGAGTTCAGTAATCCAACGATAGGATCCCTGAATTACAGAAAAGTAATTGCGGAGATGGTTGACTATATGGGAGAGATGCCCGAGGAAGATTATGATGTGATAGTCGGCTGCGATTCTTCTTCTGAAGATAGGCCAAATTTTCCGATTGCAATAGTTATTTTAAGAAAGGGAAAAGGAGGAAGATTTTTCCTGAAAAAGACCGATTATTCAATCTTGTCAAAAAAGAAATTTAGAAGTTGGAAAGAGAGAATATTGGAAGAGGTGTTTCTTTCTTGTAAGTTGGCTGTCAATTTAAAAGATGACCTGGCAGCGGTAGCCGATGATGATCGTTTCAACTATGAATTTCAGCATATACATGCCGACATAGGGAAAAACGGACTTACAAAAGACATGATTAAAGAGGTTACGGCACTAATTAAAGGAAATGGTTTTAAGCCGAAGATAAAACCTCATTCCTTTGCAGCTTCAATAATAGCTGATAGATTTACTTAATTTAAATATTTATGAAATCAGAAAAACTTAGAGAAAAATTTTTAGAATTTTATAAAGGCAAGGATCATAAAATAGTTGATTCAAGCTCGTTGATTCCCGAGGACGGATCAGTTCTTTTTACTACTGCCGGAATGCAACAATTTAAACCCTTTTACATAAAAGGAGATTCTCCATATGGGAAGCGAGTAGCTAGCTCTCAAAAATGTTTTCGAACTTCCGATATTGAAGAGGTTGGAGATCAAGACCATCTCACCTTTTTCGAAATGATGGGTAATTTTAGTTTTGGTGATTATTTTAAGGAGGAATCAATTTTGTGGGCTATAGAATTCTTAATTGACGAGCTTGGAATTGATAATGAAAAGCTGGTATATACTTATTTTAAAGGTAGTGATGATATTCCCGAGGATATCGAAGCTAAGAAGATACTTTTGGAGTCCGGAGTTTCAAAGGAGGATATATTCTCTCTCGGCAAGGAGGAGAATTTCTGGGGTCCTACCGGCGAAGAGGGTCCTTGTGGTCCGACAGTTGAAATTCACTACGTATTAAAAGAAGAGGGGTGTGGCTCGGATTGTGATCCGAGTTGTGACTGCGATAAGTTTATAGAAATTTGGAATCTCGTATTCAATCAGTTTTATATGAGTAAAGATGGAGGTTTGGAGCCTCTGGATCATCAAGGAATAGATACCGGGATGGGCTTGGAAAGGCTGGCAATGGTAACTCAGGGAAAGCCACATCTTTTTGAGACCGACCTCTTTACCCCACTCAAAGAAAAAATTGATGAACTTTCTGACCAAAACCCAAACAGAAGAGCAAAAAGAATTATAGCAGATCATATAAAAGGTTCGGTGTTCTTGATTTCCGAAGGAGTTAAGCCATCTAATACCGATCAAGGCTACATCTTAAGAAGACTCCTAAGAAGGTCGATGAGGTATAGAAAACTTCTTAATCTGCCGGAAGACTCCCTGGAGCAGGTAGCAAGAGTGGTTTTTGACATATATGATAATTTTTACCTGCAGAAAACTAACAAGGAAGAGATCTTTAATGTAATTGAGGAGGAGAGAGAAAAATTTGAGAAAGCTCTGGATAGAGGTCTTAAGAAATTCAGGAAAGAAACCAAAGACGGAACTCTTACCGGAAAAAAAGCCTTTTATCTATATAGTACTTTTGGATTTCCGCTTGAAATGATAGAAGAACTTTGTAAAGAAAAAGATATTGAATTCACCAGAAAAGGTTTTGAAAAGGCTAAAAAAGAGCACATTAAAGCTTCAAAGAAGGGGGCTGATAAGAAATTTGGCGGAGTCAGTAAAGATCCGGAAAGGGAGGAGTTAAAATTACACACCGCCACCCACCTTCTACACGAAGCTTTAAGGCGAGTTTTGGGAGATCATGTAAAGCAGGAAGGATCAGATATAAACCCCAAGAGATTGAGATTTGACTTTTCTCATCCGAAAAAGATGACCGATGAAGAGGTGGAGCGGGTTGAAGATTTAGTTAATCAGAAGATTGAAGAAGGATTGGAAAGAAAAGTTGAGGAGATGAGTTATGATGAGGCTATGAAGGAGGGAGCTCTTTCCTTTTTTGAAAAGGATCGATATCCGGAAATAGTAAAAGTTTATAGTTTCATTGATTCCAAAGGGAGAGCATTCTCGAAGGAGTTGTGTGGCGGCCCTCATGTTGAAAACAGCTCTGATCTCGGAGAGTTTAAAATAAAAAAAGAAAAATCTTCAAGCAGAGGGGTTAGAAGAATAAAAGCCGTATTAAGTTAAAAAAATGGAAAAAATATACGACATCAAACCACCGGAAAAAGAGGTTAAAAATAGAAGCCAACAAGAAAAAGAGAAAAAGAACAAAAATATTTTTTTTGGGATGGGTTTCGCCATCCTTTTAACCCTAGCTATGATCTTCTTTTTTAGTTATCGAGTTGAAATCGATATTTGGCCAACAACGGAAGGAGTTGAAATCAGCAGAGAGTTTTCAGTAGATATAAATGAAGGAGATGGAGCGACTATTTCGGGAACAATTTTTGAGACTGATTTTTTAGAAGAATATAGAGAATTTAAAGCTACCGGATATGAAGACGAGGAGACACGAGCCACAGGAATGTTAACTGTTCAGAACAAACACTGGTCTCAGAACCAACCTCTTATTGAGGGTACCCGATTTGAAAATGAAGATGGATTAATATTTAAAGCCAAAGACGGTTTTGTTGTTCCCGGTGGAAATCAAGGCAACCCCGGTGAAATTGAAGTTGAGGTTGAAGCTGATGGAGTTGGAGAGGAGTATAATATAGGCCCGTCCGAATTTAGCCTTCCCGGCTTGGAGGGATCTCAATCCTATCAAGGAGTGACTGCTTATTCAAGCTCAAGAATGACGGGTGGGGCTGTAGGAGAAAGAACGGTAGTCTCCGAAGAGGATATAGAGAATGCACGGGCCGAAATAATCGAATCCTTGCTTTATGAGGGTAGAAATATTTTAGAATCGGGAAAGAGTGAGCAGTATTTAATGGAAGCGAGTAGTCAATATAGGCATGAATTGCAGGATGAAGATATAAGCGCTCAAGCGGGAGAGGCAGCGGAAAATTTTAGTGTTAGGATAAGGGCTAGGGTTGATGTTTTAACCTTTGAAGAGGAGTTATTTAAAGAGAGGCTTTTTGAAGAAATACTTGCCGAAACCGATTCTGCAGAAGAAGGAGGGCTAGAGGAAGAAAGAAGAGTTTACGAAGAGAGTCTGAGTTTTAATTATGATTTTTTGGAAATAGATTGGAATGACGGGCGAGGAAGGATGGAGGTTGATTTTGTTGGGGAGGTTTATTCTGAAATCAACAATTCAAGGCTCAAGGAGAGAGCGCGAGGATCTTCTAGAGGTGATTTAGCGGCATTTCTTGAAAATCAGGACTTTATACGAAGAGCGACAATAAGGTTTAGGCCGTTTGGATTTGGAGGAATTCCGGAAAATAGAGACAGGATAAGGGTTAACCTCCAATTGGACTAGCCCATTTTAATACTTATTTGATTTTTTTGAGCTTGCTGTCATAATGGCTTTGGTAGGTTTTGAGTTAAGGGGTTGATTTTAAATTGATTTCCTTTATAATACTCAGTACACAAGTTGACAATTATAAATTTATTTGTTACTATTTCAGACTGTAATGGGTAAAAAAGAAAAAGAAAAAATAAAAGGAACGGTTTTAGAATCCCTGCCTAACGCCCACTTTAAGGTGGAGCTTGAAGATGGCAGAGAGGTTAACGCGCATCTAGCTGGGAAGATGAGAATTCATCGAATCAAAGTATTGCCCGGCGATACGGTTACTGTAGAGATGTCACCGTATGACGATGAAAAAGGAAGAATCGTTTATAGAAAATCTTAAATTATGAAAGTTAGATCTTCAGTAAAAAAAATTTGTAAAGATTGTAAAGTCGTTCGAAGGAACGGCAAAGTTTATGTTCTTTGTAAAAATAAGAAACATAAACAAAGACAACGTTAAAAGTTTGAATTTAAATTTTAAAAAATATGCCGAGAGTTGCAGGAGTTAACATACCAGACGATAAGCAAATTGACGTTTCCTTAACTTATATCTACGGAATCGGTAGATCTTTAGCTAATGAAATTTTGGATAAAGCAGGAGTCGATAGCACTATTAAAGCTAATGAAGCTACTAAAGAGGATTTAAGTAAGATAAGAAAAATCATTGAGAATGATTACAAAGTGGAAGGTGAGCTTAAGAGAGAAAGAAGAGAGAACGTTGAAAGACTTAAGAGAATTGATTGTTACCGAGGAAGAAGACACAAAAAAGGACTTCCTGTAAGAGGACAAAGAACAAAAACTAACAGTAGAACTGTAAGAGGAAATGTAAGAAGGACTGCTGGATCCGGAAGAAAGGCAGCTCCGCAAGCTAAATAATAAATAACTATGGGTAAAAAAAGAGTAGCAAAAAAATCAGAAGAAGAGCTTCTTGAGGAAAAAGAGAAGCGAGAAAAGGCAATACGAAAAAAAGAGAAGAGTGCTGTTAAAAAGTCTCATGTAAAGGCTGGGCGTGTCTATATTAACGCTACCTATAACAATACTGTAATTACTTTAACTGATTCAACGGGAGATACTATTGCTTGGGTTACGGCTGGTAGTTTAGGATTTAAAGGAACTAAAAAAGCCACTCCTTATGCTGCCTCCAGAGTAGCTACTGTTATTGGTAACAAGGCAGAAAAAATAGGAATCCAGGAAATAGATATTTATGTAAAAGGAGTTGGATCAGGAAGAAATTCAGCACTTAAGTCATTATCAAATCGAAAAATTAGAATTAAAAGTATAAAAGATGTAACGCCTATTCCTCACAACGGATGTAGGCCACCTAAACCAAGAAGAGTCTAATGTCAAAAGAACCTAAATGTAAAAAATGTAGAAGAGCGGGAGTTAAACTTTTTTTAAAGGGATCCAGGTGTACTGGTCCGAAGTGTGCAATGGTTAAGAAGAGTTATCCACCCGGAGAAAAAGGGAAAAGAAGAAATAAAACTTCGGAATATGGAAAGGAATTAAACGAAAAGCAGAAGTTGAGACACTGGTATAATTTACGCGAAAAGCAATTTAAGTCCTATGTATCGGATGCGATGAAGAAACAGGGAGGAGATGAAGATTCCGGTGACGTCCTTATCAAGTCACTTGAGAGTAGGCTTGACAATACGGTTTACCGAATGGGTTTTGCCGAATCCAGACCTAAAGCCAAGCAATTGGTGAGTCATGGATTAATATTTGTAAATGGTAGAAAGGTAGACATTCCTTCTTATGTGGTTTCCGAAGGAGATAAAATTTCGGTTAACCCGAACAAGAAAGAGAGGAAAGTATTTGAAAATTTGACCGAGAAACTTCAAGATCATGAGACTCCGAGCTGGCTCTTTTTTGACAGTAAAAAATTAGAAGGAAAAGTTACCGGTGAACCGGTTGCTGACGAAGTTGAGCCTCCGGTTAGAATGACATCGATTTTCGAGTTTTATTCACGATAAATATTCATAAATTCTGTTTCTGAATGAGCAAATTCAGAATTAAATTTAAAATAGTATGATTTCACTACCTTCAGATTTAAAAGCAAAAAATATAGAAAAAGATACTAAAAAAGGGGTTTTTGAAGTGGAATCTTTGTATCCCGGATATGGAACTACTATAGGAAATAGTTTGAGAAGAGTACTTCTCTCTTCCCTGGAAGGGGCTGCAGTCACTCAAGTTAAAATAGAGGATGTTCAGCATGAATTTTCTACTATTGAAGGAGTAAAAGAGGATGTAATAAATATAATCTTAAATTTAAAGCAGTTAAATTTTAAGATGTTCTCGGATGATCCTCAAAAAGCCTCTCTATCAGTTAGCGGGGAAAAAGATGTAACGGCAGATGACTTTGAGTTTCCGACTCAAGTTGAAATTGTTAATTCTGATTCTCCTATTGCTACCTTAACCAGCGAAGATTCTGAGTTAGAAATGGAGATTACAATTGAAAAAGGTGTTGGATTTGTTTCTGCAGAAGAAATGAAAGATGGTAAGGAGCAAGTGGGTCAAATTACTATTGATGCTATTTTCTCCCCTATTAAGTCCGTTAATTTTGAGGTTGAAAACATGAGAGTGGGAGAGCGAACCGATTTTGATAGATTAACTCTTGAAATTGAGACTGACGGAAGTATTACCCCGGAAGAAGCTTTTGAAGGAGCATGTGAAACTTTAATTGAGCATTTTGAACTTTTAAAAAGCATGCTTTCTACGAATGATGAAAAAAAAGAGGAAAAAAAGGTTGAAGAGGATGTAGAAGTTGAAGAAGTGACTGAAGAAGATATTGAAGAGGATGCTGCGGAAAAAGTTGATGAGCAGAGTAATGAGTCAGTTGATGATCTTGATTTAAGTTCTAGAGTTGTAAATATATTAAAGGATGAAGGTCTTAAACCTGCTGACCTTAGAGAGATGACGGTTGAAGATTTAAAGAATATTTCCGGGATTGGGAAAAAGAGTGCTGAAAGAATTTTAAAAGCGGTAAAATAGACAAGTTATGTCAAGAGTAAAAAACAAAAGAAGATTTGGGCGAAAAAAGAGTCAAAAAAGGGCTATGATGATCTCTTTGTCCAGGAACTTAATTAAAAATGAAAGAATAAAGACCACCAAGGCGCGAGCAAAAGAGTTGCGTGGCTTTGTGGAGCCTTTGATTACTACTGCAAAAGAGGACACGGTTCAAGCTAGAAGAAAGTTGAGTAAATATTTTGACAAAGAGGTGGTTGAAAAAATGTTTAGTGATATTGGGCCTAGATACAAAGAGAGACCCGGAGGATATACTAGAATAATTAAAATTGGTTCTAGAAAGTCAGATAATGCAGAAGAAGTTTTTATTGAATTAGTATAATTTGTTAAATTATGGAAAGAAAAAAACATAAAATTAATGCTGAGGGTGAGGCACCTGGAAGACTTGCCTCTAAAATAGCTATTCTTTTGAGAGGAAAAAACAAGCCTGATTTTGAAAAACATAAAGATACGGGAGATTTTGTTTTGGTTGAAAATGTGGAAAAAATGAAGTTGACAGGAAAAAAGATCGAACAAAAAAAATATTATCGACATAGCGGATATCCCGGTGGGTTAAAGCATGAAAACTTAGAAGAGTTAATGGAAAATGAGCCGGAAGAGGTTTTAAAGCGAGCAGTTTACGGAATGCTACCAAAAAATAAATTACGAGCAAAGCAAATTAAGAGATTAAAGTTTAATTAGAGTATGGCTAAAGATACTAAAAATAAATATTACGAGGGGGTTGGAGGAAGAAAAACATCCAGTGCACGAGTTAGAATATACCCGAACCAAAAAAAGAGTGATTATACTGTAAATGATAAAAATATCGATAATTATTTTCAGACTGACAAGCAGCGTGGACAGGCTAGGGCAGCCTTAAAGCTGGTGGATGAAAATGAGATGAATGTTTCTGTTCTTGTTAAAGGAGGGGGAATGAACTCACAGGCTGAAGCGGTAAGGCACGGATTAGCTAGAGCACTTGAGGAATACAATAAAGAATATAGACAAAAACTAAAGTCAGCTGGATTTTTAACCAGAGACTCACGAAAAAAAGAAAGAAAGAAGCCGGGAAAGAGAGGGGCGAGAAGATCACCTCAATGGAGAAAAAGATAATGGTTATCTTCAATCGTTAACTTTCAACTGCTTAGACCGCTCTTTTTGGGCGGTCTTTCTAAATGCGCTCGTCACCCTCTTTTGAGAGGTCACACCTAGAATCATCAGCGCTTATTCGGACCTTGCGCATTTCCGACAAGGTCGGAAAACCGTGCTGAAAAGCTTTCGAGAGCCCTCTTAAAGAGAGTATCTTCATTTACAGCTGTTGCCAGGGAACCGGGTTTTCCTTGGATCATCTTATTGAACTTTCTGATGTTCTTTTAGAGGTTGAGGATATTGAGTCACCCAAATAGGTGTGCTCGATACCCTTTTCGTAAGAACCAGAGCTTAAAATCCCAGCGTGATTTTAGCTCTTGCGCTCTCGGCAGTTTGTTTTCAGCACAGCTAAAAAACCTTGCCAAACTGCCTGCGAGAGCTTCTTCGAAAAGAGTATCTTCGCTTAGGAGTA
>CAYNQG010000009.1:0-20127 GCA_964399315.1 uncultured Candidatus Saccharibacteria bacterium | reverse complement strand
TTTCTATATTATAAAATAAAATTTAAAAATGTCAAAGACAGAGTTTTCCACAACCCAAGGGGCTCGATAGCTAGGAAAGTTAGGAAATAGATAGGACGGAGTTAGGACATAAAATATTTACCCCCTTAAAATTTAAAAAAATAGTTAATAAGCTGTGGATAACTAAGACGGGCACTTGCAAAAAAAAGAAAAAATTGTATAATCCGATTAGTTCTTTTGCAATATTTATAGACGCAGTAGTCACAGAAAGGAGGACTAAATGAATTGGAAGCCGATTGAACATTACGATTCGGAATTGCTTGAAAATTATCAAATCGATGTTCCTACTCATTTTTATAGGTCTTTTTCAATTCTTTTCGGGTCGATAAGAAGAAAGGGTGATGCCATCGATTTTATATGGAGTCTTAATCAACTAATGGATCTTGAGAAGGGTGGTGGAAAAATAAAAAAGGAGACTATACTTAATATGAGGGGTGAGTCTTGGGATATATCTCAATTGAGTTTTTACGACAAACACCATGTAATACCGAGTAGTAGAGATGATAGGCCGGCTATCTGCAAGCTTGATCAGGTTGTTCACTTACCGGAAAAGTTTCACGCTGCCTGGCATGGCGTCTTTTCCAATCTCCACGGAAAGGAAACGATTATATTTTTAGAAAAAATTTTTTATTACTTAAAAAGAGAGGATCAGTTTGATTACAGTCTTATAAATAAATTTGCAGAGAAGACGAGAGGGGGTAAATTGAGCCGGGCATAAGCTCGGCTTTTTTATTTGTTTTTTTCTGTAAAATTACTATAATTTACTTAATAGATTGATCAAAATAATTATTATGAGCCAAAAAACAAAAAAGATAATAGTTCTTTTTTTAATTATTGCCATGGCGCTAAGCTACACTCTAATTGCTTTTTAGTTAAATGAATATATTTTTTAAAAGTCTGCTGGTTCCCGGATCTTTGAGCTTGATAATTATCATCATCGGCCTGCTTCTTACTGTAAAAAAGAAAAAATCAGGAAAAATCATTCTTACTCTCGGAGTTCTTATTTATTATTTTTTCTCGACTACACCGGGCTCTAATATTCTGCTTGGACCTCTGGAGTCCGGACTCAGACCGGTCAGCGTGAGTCAAGTTGAGGATGCTGAAATCATAGTTGTCCTGTCCGGGGGAGCGAAGGCTGATGTTTTGCGTAGCTCCGAAGTTTTAAGAGTTTCAACCTTGAAAGATCATAATTCAACTTTAATAATTTCCGGAACGGAAGCGATAGCGGATAGAAGTAGTCTTTCGGCAGTTGAGGCTTTTTTCATCAATAGAGGAATACCGGCTGAAAATATTTATGTTGAAGATCGGTCAAAAAATACAAGAGAAAATGCTCAGCAAGTAGTGGAGAAGATAGGCGAGCAAGATTTTTTTCTAGTCACTTCCGCATATCATATGAAAAGAGCGGTAAGAGAGTTCGATAGGTTGGATGCGAGCCCGATACCGGCTCCCACTGATTTCAGATACAGACATGGCGATTATCGGCTTTTAGACTACCTGCCTACTAGTGAAAACTTAAGAAAATCGGATTTAGCGGTTCATGAGTACTTGGGAATCATCTACTATGAATTGTCCAGTTTTGGAAATTAAAAAATAATGGGTTTTAATCGATGTAAAATTTTAAAAGCTTAAAAGATGAAAAAAATAGTTAAAATATTAATCCTGACGACAGTCTTGGTCTTGCCCTTTTTTGCAGCTGCCATGGAAGAGGGTGAGGTGCGTCATTTTTATGTTCAACCCGATTATGATCATCAGGGCAGAGATGAACTTGGAGCTAGGCTTATTAAGAAAGGAGAGGAGATTCATTTTTATGTTGATAATTCTTTTTGGTCCGACTTGGAAAGTAAAGAGAGAGAGTTGTATGAGGATAAAATTGAGGACTTAAAAAAAGATTTTTCCGAAAAGATAAAACCCGAAATGACTAAAAAGTTCGAAAAAACTCCGATTCATCCGATAACCGGAAGCAGAGAGGTTTCGGTCTTAATACATCCGATGCAAAAAACCGCTGGCGGTTATTTTAATTCCGGAGATCAGTATTCAAGTTATCAAAGCCCCAGATCCAACGAAATGACTCTTTTGTATTTGGGAACGGACATTCTAAAACGTGAAGATAGAGGAGGGTTTCTGGCTCATGAATTTATGCACCTGCTAACCTTTAAGCAGAAAGAAAGACTAAGAAATGTCAGGGAAGAGATTTGGCTCAACGAAGCAAGGGCGGAGTTTATCCCCACTTTTCTGGGTTATGATGAATTGAAGGGTAGCAATCTCGATCGAAGAATTGAGACATTTTTACAGAGTCCGAATACATCAATTACCGAATGGGTCGGAAGAAGATCAGACTATGGGGCGATTAATATCTTTACTCAGTATATGGTTGATCATTATGGAGTTGATTTGCTTATAGACTCACTCAAAAGTGAAAAAGTAGGAATAGAAAGCATTAATTACGCTTTGGAAAAAGGCGGTTTCGAGGAGAGGTTTAGTGATCTTTTTAATAATTTTAAAGTTGCTGTTTTGGTAAATGATTGTGATTTTGGTAATAAGTTTTGCTTTAAAAGCGATTCTCTCGAGGGCTTAAATTTAAAACCGGCAACTAATCACGTTCCCTACTTTGAAGAAGGGAGTCTAAAAATTAAATACAAAACTAAAAATTGGGCCGGAAATTGGCACAAATTAACTGGAGGAAGCGGAGATTTAAAGGTTGTTTTTAAGTCCGATGAAGGTGTGCGAGTGGAAGTTCCTTACCTCTTGTGTAAAAAGGAGGGTTCTTGCCAGGTTGATAAGCTCAATTTTAGGGGAGAGTCCGACCTTGAGATAAGCAACTTTGATCAAAATTATGAATCCTTAACAATAATGCCCAGCATCCAAGATAAAAAAAGTGGATTTAACGGGATTGAAGAAAGTGTTTCGCTTTCAATTGAGGCCTCGACCATAATTAAAAGAGAGGAGGATGTAGCAAGGCAGCTAGATGAGTTGAGGGCTCTTTTGGATAGATTGATAGAAAAGATAGAGGAAAAAGAGCGAAAGTTGTGTTCGATAGATCGCCCGCTGGGAATCTATTCTCAAGATAGCGAGTCGATTAGGTGTCTGCAGCTATTTTTAAGTTCAAATCCGGAAATATACCCGGAAGGATATGTGACCGGAAATTTTGGAAACCTCACCAAAAAAGCGGTAGAGCGGTTTCAGAAGAAATACAATGAAGATATTCTTAAACCACTTGAATTAAGAGAACCGACCGGTTATGTTGGTCCGGCAACAATAAGAAAAATTAATGAATTAAGAGGTAAAAAGTAATGAAAAAAAGACTGAAATTCGGACTTGCTTTAATCGTTGGATTTTTAATTTTTTATGCTGTTTTATCTCAAACAGGAGTTGAGCCGCTTGAAAGATCGTTAAGACTGTTTCTTTCCCCTTATGGTCTCGTTGTGATCGGCCTAACTGTTTTAGCCTGGTTAATCGGAGTTTTTAGATGGAAAGTTATTTTGGGGTGTCAAGGAGAGAAGAGGAGGTTTGCCGACTTGACTGCCGTTTGGACTGTTGGCTTCACTATAGATTACCTGACTCCGGTTTCAATGTTCGGAGGAGAGGCCTTGCGGGTTTATTTAACCGGAAAAACTCTGGATATCGACTGGGATAAAAGCTTTTCTTCAGTAATTATAGATAAAATATTGGACGGCACCTTTCATGTTATTTTTATAACTGTAGGGGTTTTAACTTTTTTAAGCTTCGGTAATTTTCCGGAATTATGGATTCTTTGGCTGGTGGCAGCGGTTATTTTCTTTCTTTTTAGTGTTTTAGCTCTTTTTTACTCCAGAGCAATAGGTAAAAAGAGCATACTCCTCTTAATATTCAGTTTTTTTGGATTAAAGAAGACTGAGATAAAAGCAACAAAAAAAGGGGAGTTTATTTTTAATACCGAAGGAAATGTTTTGCGCTTCTTCTCTCCGTCAGAATCATTCTTCTGGAAAGGGGTGATGCTTAGCTTTTTAAGGCATTCTCTATTCTATATGAGAGCCTTCTTCTTAGTCTATTTTTTAACGCAAAGCTGGGAGCCTTTCAGGTCGTTGGCCATGCAGGGGTTGGCATATTTGGCTCTTTTTCTACCGCTTCCGGCCGGGCTCGGCGGTCTGGAAGCTATTTCCGGATTCGGAATGGAGGTCATGGGGATGGGAGCTGACCGAGGAGTTGCCTTTGGGATGACCTGGAGAGCGGCTGAGCTGGTTATCTGCATCTTGGGTGTAATATTCGCTCTTAAAATAGGATTAGAGCTTTTTAAGTTGAAAACATTTGATTTTATTGATAGAGTAAAGGGTAGTGATTAAAAAAGATAAACAAAAAATAATGAAAAATAAGAAAATAATATTAATAATTTTAGGAGCTCTTCTCGTTGCCGGTGGAATTTTTGCCGCTTTTAACATGAGAAGCACAACTCCCGAACAACAAGTTAGAGAGGCGGAAAGAAGAGTTGCCGAACTGGATTCTTACGGCATTGATGTGGAGATGAGGTTAGAGACATACGGGGATCTGGAGCAAGAAATTTTATTTTTAGGCTCGGGTGATTATGATCGCAAAAATAATCTTTTTCGTGGTGACGGAAGCATGGATATTTCCATGGAAGGTTTAGCTCTTAATTTGGGAGGAGGGGTGATTTATGCAAATGATAATCTTTACGGAAAGCTTACAACTTTTCCTTATCTCGCTCTTCCACTTGCCGGTGATCAGGTTGATTATTTAACCGAAAATGATATTTTAATTGTTGAAAATTTGCGAGAAAAAGCTGATCTCTTAATTCAGTCTATGTCTTCGGAAATTGGAATTGAGGCGATGACAGTAAGTGATCTACTGGACTATTCTGAGAAGCTCGAAGATGAATTGTGGGATAGGGAGGTGGTTTACGTAACCGAGGTAAGTGACGACAGCCATGAAGGAGAAGCAGCTAAAAAATATGTGATGAAAGTAGATAACGAAAAGATGGCCGACTTCTACTTGGATCTAATTAATGATTTTGATTTGGAGAATCTATTTTCCGATTTATCCGAAGAAGAGAGAGAGGCTTTTCTGGATCAGTTTGAAGAAGAGCTCAGAAAAGATGATGAGACGGAATTCAGTGTCTGGATTCAGGACGGATATTTGGTTAAGGTGGAGATGATTGATGAAATTAATTTTGAGGAGGAAGTTCCCGTTAACGAGATTGATAATCTGGGAGGTTACCCGGAAAAGATGGTTATGGAAATGATCTTTGAGTATAGAGACTTTAACGAAGACTTTGAAATTGAAGAGCCGGAAGAGTTCATTACCCTAGAGGATTTAATGGAGGAGTTTCAATTTTTTCCGAATATGAATTTTGAAGATATTGAAGGGGGGTTCGATATTGAATAGCTCAAAATTAAACTTAAAAGATTAAAAGTCCGGAGTTTTCCGGACTTTTATTTTAACAATTGAGTGGTATAATAAGAGTGTAGTAAAATATTCTCAAATTTTCCAAATTATATGAAAAAAGTAGCGATAACAGTTTTAAGTATAGCAATTGGATTTACCGCACTCTATTTTTCAACAACTACTGATCCGGATCCGGAACTAAAGGACCCGCAAGAGCTGACCGACTTATCGCTGGCTATGACCGACTTTTCCTTTAATTCTTTTTTTGAGTTGGCAGATAGCCGGGGAAATCTATTTATCTCTCCGTACAGTATACATTCGGCTTTAACCATGGCCTACAGAGGAGCTGACGGTGAGACAAGGGCGGAGATGGCTGAAGTTTTAGGGCTTACCGAAATGGAAATGAGAGAGGTGTTGGAAGATTCTTTAGAGCTTAAGAGGTATTTAGAACACTTTTCCGAGAAGAATGAGCTATCAATTGCAAATGCTCTTTTCTTAAGGAGAGATATTCCTTTTTTGGAACCATATAAAGAGGATGGTCAGAGGTATTTTGAAGCCGAAATCGGACCGCTTCCCGAGACCGGAAAACCAATTAACGACTGGGTCCAGGAAAAGACAAGAGAGAAGATTGAAGAGATAATAGAAGATGGGCCGATTGATCAAGATGTGGTTGCTTATCTGGTTAACGCAATTTATTTTCAAGGAAACTGGGCCGAGGAATTCGATAAAGATAAGACTAGAGTAGATGATTTCCAAACTCCGGATGGAGAGGTTGAAGTTGAGATGATGGAAAACGAGGCTAATTACAAGTATGCTGTTTCTGAAGATCTGCAAGCGGTAACTCTGGAGTATGAAGACGGGAATTTTCTTTTTCACGCCTTTATGCCTACGAACCAATCACTCTCCGAGTTTTATGAAGACTTTAGCACAGAAACCTTTCAAGAAATGAAACCGACTAATGAAAATGAGATTGTTTTAAGATTCCCCAAGTTTACTCTGGAGGATGAATTAGAGTTAGTGGATCTGTTGAGGTCTTTAGGAATGGAAAGAGCTTTTGATCGTAATGAGGCTGACTTTTCCAACATGGTAGACTTGGATCAGCTGGGTCTCAACGTCTTTTTATCCGATGTTCTTCACGCCTCGTTTATAGAAGTGGACGAAGAAGGTACGGAGGCAGCAGCGGCAACAGCTGTAGAAATTAGAATGGAGTCGGCTTTGGTGCCGGTAGAATTCAATAAACCATTCCTTTTTGTTATAGAAGAACCGAAGACAGAAACCGTATTATTCATTGGACAGTTAGTAAATCCATCTTAAAAATGAAAATCAGAATAAATAAAGATTATCCAATCGGCGATGAGACGACATTCAAGATAGGAGGTCGAGCAGACTTTTTTGTGTCAGTTCATTCCCGTCATCAACTGGAAGACGCCGTAATTCAGGCAAACGATATGAATGTTCCGATAACGGTCTTGGGGGGTGGATCCAATGTTTTGGTTTCATCCGACGGAGTTGAAGGGTTGGTTGTAAAAATTAGAAGCGGAGAGATAGAGCTTTTATCCGATAGAGATGGTTTGGTCAAAGTTGGTGCCGGAGTTGCTCTCCCGAGGCTAGCCGGATTTGCTCTAAAGAACTCTCTTGCCGGCCTGGAATGGGGGGCGGGAGTTCCCGGTAGCATGGGGGGAGCTATTTATGGAAATGCCGGTGCTTTTGGAGATTCGGTAGCTGACTTGGTTGAAGAGGTGGAGGTTCTTGAAGGTGACAAGAAGAGGGTTTTGTCGATCGATGAGATAGATTTCTCTTACAGAAACAGCACTTTTAAAAAGAAGAGCTTGATTATTCTTTCTGCATCTCTCAGATTCAGAAAAGGGGATAGAGAGAGCATAAAAAAGAAAGTCGACAAGTATATTGATTATAGAAACAGCAATCATCCGATGGATATGCCTTGTGCCGGAAGTATATTTAAAAACCCAAAGGCTAAAATTAAAGCCCCGGACTTAATCGAGCGGTATCCGCTGTTAAGTGATTTTAACTCGAAAGGGGTGCAGTCGGCCGGCTACCTTGTCGAATCAGTAGGGCTTAAGGGGTATTCGATAGGAGGAGCTTCATTCTCACAAAAACATGCTAATTTTATAGTCAATAAAAAAGGAGCCACTTCCGATGATGTAACTAATTTAATACGAAAAGCAAAAGAAGAGGTTTTTGAGGAATTCGGTGTTGGTCTGGAAGAGGAGGTGAGGTTTATAAGTTAAGTTATTAAAAATATTAATTTTTAAAACTATGGAAATTAGAATCAGGGCCAAAAATATGGAAGTTACCGAACACTTGGAGAATTATGCTAAAGAAAAATTAACTAAAGTTGAGAAATTTTTACCCAATCTTTTAGCTAAACAAAACGAAGACGAGAAAAAAGTTGAAGATGCTAAGTCCAGAGTTAATCTGGAGATAGAGATAGAGAAGATAACCAAGGGACAAAACAAGGGTGATGTACATCGAGTTGAAGCGCAGATGTACCTACCGGGAACTTCATTGAGAGCGGAAGATGTTTCAGCTTCTCCAAAAGAGGCAGTTGCCGAAGTTAGCTATGAGTTAAAAAGACAGGTAAAAGAATACAAGGATAAACAATCTACATTACAGAGAAAGGGTGAGAGAAAAGCAAAAAAAATAAGAGAAAAATCAGGAACAGAAGTAGAGAAAGAGGGAAAATATTCTGATCAAGTATAGTGAGCAGACATTAGTTAAGAAAAGCTACTTTGGTTTGCAAAGTAGCTTTTTTTACATTATTATTTGAGCAGTGATGCAAAAGATTAGTTAAAATTCAAAATTAATTTTCATGTCCATACTGACGAAAATATTCGGTGATCCGAATGATAAGTATCTAAAAGAGATAAAGCCGATTGTAGAGAAGATAAATTCTTTGGAGGAGAAGGTTGAAGAACTTACTGAAGAGGAGATGAAAGAGAAGACGGAGGAGTTTAAAGAGAGATTAAATAAAGGAGAGACTTTAGAGGATATTTTACCCGAAGCCTATGCTCTGGTGAGAGAGGCCGGAAAGCGAACCCTCAACCAAAGACATTATGACGTCCAGGTTATGGGGGCTATAACTCTTCATAATGGTGATGTGGCCGAAATGAAGACCGGTGAAGGTAAAACGCTTACCGCCACCATGCCCTTGTATTTAAACGCACTGAAGGGTAAGGGAGCGCACTTGGTAACGGTCAATGACTATCTAGCCAAAAGAGATACGGTTTGGATGGGGCAAATTTATGATTATTTAGGTCTTTCTACCGGCTGTATCGGTGATAAAGAGGCTTTTGTTTATGATTCCGATTACGAGGCACAGGCAAGCGAGGAAAAGGATCAGAAGAGAGATGAACTGGGCGGATTTAAAGTTGAAGAAGATTTTCTGAGACCCGTAAATAGATCCGAGGCTTACGAGGCTGATATTACTTATGGAACCAATAATCAGTTTGGTTTCGACTATCTCAGAGATAATATGGCCACCAGTATGGAGAGAAAAGTTCAGAGATCTTTTAATTATTGTATTATTGATGAGATTGATTCGGTTCTTATCGATGAAGCCAGAACTCCGCTTATTATTTCTCAGCCCGACGACAAAAGCTCGGAAAGATATAAGGATTTTGCAAAGATAGTTCCTCAACTAAACTCGGGAGATCATTATGAGGTTCATGAAAAAGAGAGAGCAGTGACTCTTACTGAAGAAGGTGTTAAAAAGGTGGAAGATATATTAGGTCTGGATAATATATACGAAGCAAAGGGAATGAAGTATCTTCACTATCTGGAACAGGCTCTGCGAGCACAAGCAATCAATCCGGAAACCGGAAAGCCTCTTTTTGAAAAAGACACTCATTATGTAATTAAAGACCAGGATGTGGTCATTGTTGATGAGTTTACGGGTAGACTAATGCCTGGTCGGCGATGGTCCGGAGGGCTTCATCAGGCGATAGAAGCTAAGGAGGGACTACCGATAAAAGCTGAATCGAAAACGATGGCCAAGATAACCTTCCAGAATCTTTTTAGAATGTATGATAAGTTAGCCGGAATGACCGGTACGGCGAAGACTTCGGAAGAAGAATTTGACAAGGTGTATGACTTGAGGGTAGTCCAGATACCAACCAACAAAACCTTGGTTAGAGAGGCTCTGGAGGACAAGGTCTTTAGAACTGAAATGGGTAAATTCAAGGCGGTAATAAGAGAAGTTAAAGAGCGTCATGAAAAAGGTCAGCCGGTATTGGTTGGAACCGTATCGATTGAAAAAAATGAACTTTTGGGTAAGATGCTGAAGAGATCGGGAGTGCCACATAAGATACTCAATGCTAAAAATCACGAGAAGGAAGGTGAGATTATTGCTCAGGCCGGTAAGTTGGGAGCGGTTACCGTCGCCACCAATATGGCCGGTAGGGGAGTTGATATTGTTTTGGGTGGTAATCCCCCCGATGAGGACGAGGCTCAAAAAGTAAAAGAATTGGGTGGGTTGTACGTATTGGGAACCGAGCGTCACGAAGCAAGAAGAATCGACAACCAGCTCAGGGGTCGGTGTGGCCGACAAGGAGATCCCGGACAAAGCCAATTCTTTGTCTCCTTGGAGGATAAGCTTCTCAGAGTTTTCGGATCGGAAAAAATAGAAAATATGATGGAGACTTTGAATATACCGGAAGATCAACCGATAGAACACAAGATGATTTCGGGCGTAATAGAGTCGGCTCAGAAAAAAGTAGAGGGAATGCATTTCGACTCCAGGAAGCATGTTTTAAAGTATGATAACGTCTTAAGTAAACAGCGAGAAAAGTTTTATGACTTGAGAGATGATATTTTGGAAATGGCTGAAAGTGATGAAGATGGATTGCGCTCCTATGTTCTAAATCTCTTTGAAAAGCACGGCAGAGATGTCGAAAAGTACAACGAAAAAGAAGATGAGATTGGGGGAGATATGAGAAAAGTTGAACGAATAATAGTTTTAAAAACAATGGATCTCTATTGGACTAATCATCTTGAAGACATGGATCAGATAAAGGATTCAGTAAAGCTACGTGCTTACGGACAGAGAGATCCTCTTGTAGAGTATAAAAAGGAAGGTAATATCGCTTTCAAAGAAATGTTGAAAGAGATAGAACTTTCGATAATCGATAGATTGCTGAAAGTTTCGACTTCCAAAATCAGAACTTCAAATAAAAGAAGAATAACTCTAAAGAGTAAAAAGCAAGAAGACCCTTCAAGAAACAAGAAAAAAGATGATCAGTTTAAAGATGTTGGTAGAAACGATCCTTGTCCCTGTGGAAAGATAGATCCCAATACCGGAGATGTAATAAAATACAAGAAATGTCACGGTAAATAAGATTAAATATTGACAAATCGGATATAATTTGCTTTTATAAAACTACTCCGAGAGGGGTGGTTTTAATTTTCTAATAAGGGGGGCTAAAATGAAAAAAGATATTGAGAAAAGATGGCAGTTAATTGCAAAAAAAATAAGAGATATTGACTCTCTTCATAGTGAAACTGATAATCTCAACATCAAGAATGCGGAAGATACGATAAAAACCGGAAGCGGAAAGATAATTCAAAACTTAGTGGAGGTAGAATCATTTCTTCGAGGAGTGATAAAGGAGTCCAATATGTAAGGCTTCAAAGAGGGTTCATAAATGAACCCTCTTACTTTGACATAATATTAAAAGTTTGCCATACTAATCAAAGTTATGAAAGAAAAATCAATAATCGCGTCCATAGTAATATTAATTTTTGCAGTTTTTGCTGCCGGATTTGTAAATCCGAATTTTTTTAATGAAAAAATTGAAGAATTTAATCAAAAAACTCCCTTTACCATAGAGAGACGGCTGAAAGTAGTCGACTTCGAATTGGGGCTTGATGTTCAGGGAGGGGCCAGACTCTTGTATCAAGCTGATCTGGAGGGAGTTGACCCTAGAGAAGAAGAAGATCGAATGGCGGCACTTAGAGACTTAATTGAGAGAAGGGTAAATAATTTTGGAATCGGTGAACCCGTTGTCCAGGTAAGAGGAGACCGGCTCTCAGTAGAATTGCCCGGTGTTCGAGATCAAGATGAAGCAATTCAAGAAATTGGAGAGACTCCGTTTTTAGAATTTAGAGTACAAAGAGCGGAAGATGAACTACAAAAAATAGAAGAGAAGAGGCTGGAAGTCTCCGAATTTTTAGACAAAGAGATAGAGGATATATCTGCAGAGGAGAGACAGATCCTTGACGGAGAGGTGGAAGATTGGGAGTTAGCTTTTATGGAGGAGTATAAGGCAGTCGGTCTAACCGGAAGATATCTACAAGGTGCAAGAGTTAATTTTAATGAACTTACCGGAGAGCCGATGGTTAGCTTGAATTTTGATTCCGAGGGAGCGGATATATTGCGCGAGATAACTGCTGAAAATGTAGGAAGGGCAATGGCTACTTATCTTGATGAAGAATTAATACAGGTTGCCACCATTCAGGAGGAGATTCCTGGGGGGCAGGCACAAATAAGCGGTAATCTGTCAACCGAGGAAGCCAGACAGCTAGCTAGAGATCTTGAAATAGGAGCTCTTCCGGTTCCGATCAGTCTTGCCTCACAGCAAAGCGTTGGTCCGGAGCTGGGAATGGAATCTCTCAACAAGTCGGTTAGAGCCGGAATGTTAGGATTTTTAGCCGTTTTAGCCTTTATGATTTTTTACTACAAGATTTTAGGTGTTTTTGCCTCTTTAGCTCTTGTTATATATGTAGTTTTCGTCTTGAGTTTGTTTAAGATTTTGGGAGTTACGCTTACTCTTTCCGGAATTGCCGGATTCGTTCTGTCTATAGGAATGGCTATTGATGCTAATATACTTATATTTTCACGAATACGAGAAGAGATGGCCAATAAACCGTTTCCGGAAGCCATTGAAAGAGGATTTTCCAGGGCTTGGCCTTCAATTAGAGACGGAAATATAACGACTATTTTAGTTGCCTTTATTCTGTTTTCCGTATCGACCAGCTTTGTTCAGGGATTTGCAACTGTTTTAATAATCGGTATTTCAGTCAGTCTATTTACGGCAATTGTTGTAACTAAAAGCTTTATATACTCGTTTGTAGGAAGTAAATTATCTGAAATTAAAAAGTTGTGGATATGATTAACTTTACAAAACATAAAAATAAATATTTAGTTTTCTCCGGAATTTTGATTGCTTTATCAATTTTGGCTGTAATTATTTTTGGCTTCAATCTAGGGATTGAATTAGCCGGTGGAAGCGTTTTGGAGATTGATTATCAACAGGGCCGGCCTCAGATTGAAGAGGTGAGAGGATCTCTTCAGGAAAGCATTCCGGGAGTTGATTTCCAAATTCAAGAATTGGGAGAAGACGGTTTTATTATCAGAACCACGGAAACGGATGAAGATCTTTATGGAGAAATGATGTCCGCTCTGGAGGGAGCTAGAGAAAGAGAGTTTGAGTCCATAGGGCCGGTTGTGGGTGAGGAGCTTAGGAATATGACTATGATTGCTATGATTCTTGCCTCTATCTTGGTTATTGTTTATATAGCGTTTGCTTTTGCCGGCGCTTCCGGGCCGGTTTCTTCCTGGCAGTATGGAGTGGTGGCTACGGCTGTTGCTTTTCTTCATGATGTTTTGATTATTGTCGGTATATTTTCTCTACTTGGTTATTTTATGGGAGTTCAGTTTACGATACCGATTGTAGTCGCATTACTTACTACTCTCGGTTATTCATTAAATGATACGGTGGTGATATTCGACAGGATTAGAGAAAATCTGGATAAGGTGGGCGGGGATTTTAAAGAGGTCGTTGATCAGAGTCTAAATCAAACTATCACCAGATCGGTAAATACTTCACTGACTACTCTCTTGGTTTTATTAGCAATATTATTTTTTGGCGGAGAAGCACTGACATACTTTGTGCTGGCATTGGTTTTGGGTGTTTTACTGGGAACCTATTCTTCCATATTTTTAGCCAGCTCTCTTCTTCTGGAGTGGAAAATCCGTTCTTGATAAAAATCGTTTTAAATGGTAAAATAAAAAAGATAAAAATAATGCCGAAGGGTGAATATATCAGCCTTCGGGAAAAAAATGTACGATTACCCCAAAGTTTGTTCTGATTTATTAGATGATCTGCCCGGCAGAACCAAGGATGTTATTTTGAGACGCTTTGGCTTGAAAGAGGCTAGTGATCCGGAAACTTTGGAGTCAATTGGTGAAAGCTATCAAATAACTAGAGAGAGAGTCCGTCAGATAGAGAAGGAAGGCCTTAAGAAACTGAGTGAAAAGATAAAGAACAAAGGAGATGTCTTGGATGACTTTGGTGAAAGAATTGATGATTTCGGTGGGCTGAAGCGAGAGGACAGATTGGTTTACGTTCTGGGAGATAGAAAATTGGAAGATAAAAATCATATTACATTCCTTCTTAGCTTGGGAGATTTTTTTGATAAAAATAAAGAAACTAAAGATTTTCACCCTCATTGGCTCACTGATAAAAATTCGGTTCGCACGGCAGAAGACATCATTCAAAATTCTTACGACAAATTAAAATCAAAGAAAGAGCCGGTACCTCTGGAAGTTTTGAAATCATCACCGGACTATCCGACTCATAAATTTATATCCTATCTTGAGATATCAAAAGATGTAAAGCAGGGTCCGCAAGGTCTCTATGGACTTAAGGAGTGGCCGGAGGTCAGTCCCAGAGGAGTAAAGGACATGGCTTATATAACCCTTAAAAGAGAAGGGTCTCCACTTCATTTTAAAAAGGTGGCTCAATTGATAGGTGATCAAACCAATCCACAAACGGTTCACAATGAACTGATAAAAGATGACCGATTTGTTTTAGTGGGAAGAGGTATTTACGCTCTGCGGGAGTGGGGTTATGAAGAAGGCGAGGTTAAGGATGTTATTAAAAGAATTATCGAAAAAGAAGGAAGGCCACTTTCTCGTGATGAAATAGTTGACCGAGTTCTGGATAAGAGAGTGGTTAAAAAAAATACGGTGATTCAAAACTTGAGTAATAAGAAATATTTCAAAAGAACCCCTGATGGAAAATATACTACCGGAAATAATAGGGGAGGTAAATAATCTCTACAACAGTCTTTATGTTTTGACCCCTTATTTTGAGGGTTTATTTCAGTTTGTGAGTAACTGGTGGTGGATACCGATCCCTTTTATTCTTTGGCCCATATTTTTAAATCAATACCTATCTTGGAGGCAAAATATTTGGGATTTAACTGAAAGACCTCCCTCCGTAATACTCGAAATCAGGCCACCGAGTGATATTAAGAAACCGATTAGGGCAATGGAGGCTGTTTTGCATGGATTTTGGCAGATATACGGACCGCCCAACTGGTATCAAAAATGGGTAGAAGGTGAGCAAGGACTCTCTTTCTCTTTGGAGATAGTTGGGATAGATGGCGTTCCTCATTTTTTAATCAGATGCCCGAAGCCGTTTCGCGATCTTTTTGAAAGTCATATTTATTCTCAGTACGGAGAAGCCGAAATCAGAGAAGTCGAAGACTATACTAAAAAAGTTCCTAAAAATATTCCCAATGACAGATGGGATTTTATGGGTTGTGGTTATCAGATGGTTCCAAGTGACTTTTACCCGATAAGAACCTACAAAGAGTTCGAAACGGAAATGGAGGATGACGATCAAAAAGTTGACCCGATTGCATCACTAATGGAGCAGATTGCAAAACTAAAAGAAGGTGAGCAGATCTGGATTCAAATCAAGGCAAAACCTATTGGCCCCGACAATGATAACAACTTTATAAAAAAAGCGGAAACCGAAAGAGATAAGTTGCTTCAAAGAGTTGCCAAAAAGGCGAGTCCTAAATCAATACCCGGAATGCTTGCTGAATTTATGACTTCCGGAAAAATATCGGATTACGATCCCGGAGACGGAGGAGAGGAGTTGTCTCCGGAATTAATGCTTTCTCCCGGAGAAAAAAGAAAGGTTGATGCTCTGGAAAGAAAGATTTCTAAAAAATATTTCAAGTGCCACATTATGCATATCTATTTGGGGCGAAGCGATGTGATTGATAAGGCTAAGTTTAAGATGCCGATGAGTTATTTTAACAACTTTAGCGACAACAACATCGGGTCTATAGTTCCAAAGGGTGCATTTATAACCAAGCAGAGTCAAGATTGGTGGAATTGGTTCCTTTTCCCAAAGAGAAGAAAGTATTTATTGAAACGTAAGTTTATTCGTAACTATATAACCAGAACCCCGCTCTACTATCCGGAAGTCCATCCGGACGGGCAATTCGTTTTAAATACCGAGGAGTTGGCTACTCTTTTCCACTTTCCACCTAAAGTGGCCGGACCTCCTTCAATACTTGAAAGAGTTAGTTCTAAAAAATCAGAGGCTCCTTGGGGATTACCCACGGAGGAATAACTATGCCTAATTGCAATGACGATAAAATAACATTTTTTGGAAGAACTTCATTTCGTAACCAACACAAGAAGTTTGGAATAAAAAGAGATGACAGGCGAAGGCACTTTTATGTTGTCGGTAAAACCGGAATGGGAAAGACTGCGCTTTTGAAGAATATGATGGTTCAGGATATACGAAACGGAGAAGGTTTTGGATTTGTTGATCCGCACGGAGAAACAGCCGAAGAGCTTCTCGATTTTATTCCTCCGGAAAGAATAAATGATGTAGTTTATTTTGATCCGGCTGATGTCTCTCATGCTATTGGATTTAATGTCTTAGAGCATGTTGATGAGGATAAGAGACACTTGGTGGCTTCTGGTTTGATGGGAATATTTAAAAAAATATGGCCTGATGTTTGGTCGGCCAGAATGGAATACATTCTAAATAATACCATCTTAGCTCTTCTGGAATACCCCAACTCAACTATGCTGGGAATAAACAGAATGATGGCTGATAAAAACTATAGAAAAGATGTAATCAGGAAGGTCTCCGACCCGATGGTAACTTCATTTTGGAAAAATGAATTTGGCCGATACTCGGATCAATTTGCCGTTGAGGCTACGGCCGCAATTCAAAACAAGGTTGGACAGTTTTTATCAGCACCACTTATTAGAAATATTGTCGGACAAGTTAATTCGACAATAAACATGAGAGAAATAATGGATGATGGGAAGATCTTAATTTTAAATCTTTCCAAGGGTAAGATCGGGGAAGATAACGCCAAGCTTTTGGGCGGTCTTTTGGTGACCAAGCTTCAGTTGGCTGCTATGAGTAGAGTTGACATCCCGGAAGAAGAGCGTAAGGACTTCTTTTTATATATAGACGAATTTCAAAATTTCGCCAGTAAGTCTTTTGTCACTATTCTTTCTGAGGCTAGAAAATATAGATTAGCCTTAATACTTGCTCACCAATACATCTCTCAACTGGAAGAAGATGAGAAGGTTGGTCATTCAATGAGAAACGCCGTTTTTGGTAATGTGGGAACAATTGTCTCTTTTCGAGTCGGTGCTGAAGATGGCGAAGCTCTGGAAAAAGAATTTGCTCCTGAAATATATCCGGAAGATTTCATTAATTTGCCGAAGTACAATATTTACGTAAAATTGATGATTGACGGAGTTTCCGGAAAGCCTTTTTCCGCAGAAACTCTACCACCGCCGCAACCTCCCGTTAATTCGGAAAAAGAGAAGATAATCAGAGTTTCAAAAGAAAGATATGCCGTTCCCCGAGAAACCATTGAAGAGAAGTTGAACAGGTGGTTGGGTGATTTTGAAGAGACGGCCGGAACCAAGGTGGATCTTTATGATGCTAAATGTTCCGAATGCGGTAAAAAGACTAAAGTTCCTTTTATTCCTGATGGCAGTAGACCCACTTATTGTAGAAAGCATAGAGATATGATCAATAAAGACAAGGATGGAGATGATAAGAAGGATAAAAGTGATGGTAAAAAGGATAAAAATAAGGATAAGAGTGATAAAAAGAAGGGCGAAAGCAAGGATCAAAAAAAAGAGAGACAGGCAAAAGAGAGTAAAGAGAAAAAGAAAGGACCTTCTCTGCGAGAGGCGCTTTATGATCAGGAAGAAGGTGAGGATGATAAAAAATCAGATCTTAAAAAAGCTCTACGCAAAGCGCTAAATAAAAAAGATTCATGAAGAATTTAAAAAAAGCACAGGTAGAAAATAAAAAAATACTAGTCAGGTGTGACTTTAATGTTCCAATTGAGGACGGAGTGGTTACTGATGATTATCGAATAATCCAATCGCTTCCAACGGTTAAAAATTTAGTCAGTAGAGGAGCTAAGGTTATCCTGATTAGTCATAGAGGAAGGCCGAAAAAGAAAAAGAAGTTTAATGACAACAAGTTGTCACGATTTTTAAAAGATTTTCTTCATGATGACGACTTAAGCCTAGAGCCGGTCGTTGAGGTTTTAAAGAGCAACCTTGAAGAGGTTAGTTTTATTCACGACTGTGTTGGTAGTCAGGTTGAAAAAAGAGTAAACAAGATGAAGCCCGGGGAGGTTATTCTTCTGGAGAATTTAAGGTATTATGAAGGAGAAGAAGCGGGTAATGATCAGTTTTCGAAAAAACTAGCCGAATTAGCCGATATTTATGTTAACAATGCTTTTTCTGCATCGCATAGAGATCACGCCTCCATTACGGGAGTTACTGATTTTCTGACCTCATATCCGGGTTATCTTTTTCGTAAAGAGGTTAAATTTCTTACTCGCCTAAAAGAGAGGCCGGATAGACCATTAGTGGTAATAGTGGGAGGAGCAAAGATATCATCAAAAATAAAAACAATCAAACACTTCATGAAAAGAGCAGATAGTCTGCTGGTGGGAGGAAAAGTGGCCAATTCAATACTCGCTCTCAAAGGGGTTGTAGATAGTCACTTTCTTCCTGATAGAGATTTAGTAGAAAAATTGGAAGATCTTAATCTTACTTCAACCAAGCTAAATCTTCCCGTTGATGTAGTTGCATCTTCGGATCATGAAAGCTATTTACGACACACTTCAATTGGAAAGGTGAGAAAGAATGAAGAGATATTTGACATCGGACCGGAGACAGTTGATCTTTACGCAGATATAATAAGAGAGGCTGGGACTATTGTTTGGGCCGGACCGCTGGGATTTTTTGAAAATTCAAAATTTGAAAAAGGAACACGAGCTATAGGGAGGCGTGTCGCAGAAAATGAAGAAGCCTTAACCGTAATAGGGGGAGGGGATACCGGAGCTGCGTTTAATAAGTTCGGTCTCAGGAGATATGTTGACCATGTTTCTCTTGGGGGTGGGGCGATGTTGAATTTTCTGTCCGATGGAGAGATGCCGGGACTTAACGCACTGGAAAAATAATGAAAAATTTAAAAAAAGCAGCCGAAAAAATAAAAAAAGCTGAAAGTATTGTTATATATACCGATTCGGATCTTGACGGTATCACTTCCGGACTTATAGCTCAAAAAACCCTTTCTTCATTAGGGAAAGAGGCTTCCATTTTTTTTACCAATAAAGAGGATAGAGGGTATGGATTGGGGCTTAAGTCGGTAGAAATGATATCCGAAAAAGCTCCCGACTCTAAGCTCTTGATAACTATGGATTGTGGTATAAGTGATTTTGCAGGAGTAAAAAGGGCAAGAGAGCTGGGTTTTGAAGTTGTAATCTTAGACCATCATAAACCGCATGAAAAGGTTCCCGAAGCCGACTTGATAGTCTGCCCCAAACTACATGATGATAAATTCAAGGAAAGACCGAACGCGGGAATTATTCTAGAGCTTTCAGAGCTCCTATTAGGCCAAAGAAAAGAGGAGTTTATAGAGTTAACCGCCTTGGCTATTTTTGGGGATATGATGCCTCATGAAGGTCCAAACAAAGAAGTTTTAGATCAATTTAAAGATAATTTTCCGGCTACTTCCGGGGTTTCCGTTTTTGTCGATATATTTAATATGAACCAGCCTTTCCTTCTCTTTCAAGAGATATTTCCGATACTGAATGTAACTGAAATGAGAGAAGGGGTTCCGGAATCATTTATATATTTTAGAGAAAATAATCGGCAAAAAAATCTGGCTAAAAAGATGATAGATGATTACCGAAAAAGAAAGGAGAAAGTCGAAAAAATTAAGTTGAAAATACTCAAAGAAAATGGGGATGGGCAACTAATATTCAAAGGAAGCAGGGAGTGGCCATCCTTTATTTTGGGAAAAATAGCTTCACAATTGGTTTCTGAAATTGATAAACCGGTTTTTATCTATCGAATTAAAGATGATATAGCGCAGGGCTCGGTCAGAGTTCCAAGGGGGGTGGATGCCGTTGAAGCGATGAAGGGCTCAGAAGATATTTTAGAAAATTACGGCGGACACCCTCCGGCAGCCGGGTTTACAATAAAAGAAGAAAACTTAGAAGAATTTAAAAAAGATTTGATAAAATACTTTAAAAACAGATGAGAAATATAATTATCTATACCGATGGAGGCGCGAGAGGAAATCCCGGTCCGGCAGCAGCGGGAGTTGTTTTTTGTAACGGGAAAAAGAAGGTTATAGAGAAGCATTCTAAGTATTTAGGTGATAATCTAACTAATAATGTAGCTGAATATGGGGCGATAATATTCGCTTTGGAAAAATTTAAATCCCGATTCGGGAAAAAGCTGGCCAAAGAGACGCAAGTAGAGATAAGAACCGATTCCCAGTTAATTTATAAGCAATTTATAGGGGAGTACAAGATTAAAAATGAAAAGATGCAAAAGCTTTTTGTAGAGCTTAGAAATCACACGGTTGATTTTAAGAAGGTAAAGATGAA
>CAYNQG010000008.1:18283-20342 GCA_964399315.1 uncultured Candidatus Saccharibacteria bacterium | reverse complement strand
CCGTCCTCCTCCATTATGAATCCTCTTAAATTATTGTTATCTAATTTTAATGATTGTAGAGCTGAAAAGTCACCGAGAGATTTTGGAATTGATTCCAGGCAGTTGTAGCGCAAATCTACTAACACTCGTTTCGGATGCCAGTCTCTGGTTCGATGGTAAGATCGTAGGTTCAGAAAAGAATTCATCTCCCCCATCTTAACCGGTAATGCGACTCCGGAGCATTCCAGAAAGTTGTTGGATACGTCCAAGTATTCAAGATTATTTAGAGACATCTCTATATCTTCATCTTGAAATATTTCCCTAAGACGATTATTTTTAAGATTCAAAGAGCTTAAATTTTTTGACAATACTAACTCTTCAGGAAGAGTCTCGAGATTATTATTTTTAAGAGTCAAAACTTCAAGATTTGAAAAACTAGCTTCTCCGGCCTCGTCTTCTATTTTTTCAAATTGATTGAAGTCGTTGTTGTGTAGATAGAGTCTGGTGAGTTGAGATAAATTACCTAACTTTGAAGGTATCTCCCCGGTTAAGTTGTTATTGGAGAGAGACAAAACCTCCAAATCTTCCAGTTCAGTCAATTCTTCCGGAATTTCTCCTTCAAAAAGATTTTTGTCAAGATAGAGGTGGATTAGTTGATCCATCTCTCCCGCATACTCCAGGTTTTCCGATAAGAGATTGTCGCTTAAATCCAGCCGGTAAAAATTCTCCAAATCACTTAACCCGGAAGGAATCTCCCCGGACAGGTCTTGTCCCGACCATATTACCCTTCTTATTCTGTCGCTGTTATAGGGCTGCAGTATTATTTTTCTTGCATCTTCCCCGGAGAGGGGGCCAAAAAAATGCTCTACACTTCTCACGTCTTCATAAACCAGGTCATCACCTCCTTCTCCTTGTCCTATAAAAATCCAATCAGCACTACCACCGGATCTCCAGCTTGCGGACAAAGAGATGGATTCCTCGGTTTTCGTTTCAAATTCTATATCCAAGCCGGCCACTCTTGCCGTTGGAAGGATTAAAAAAAGAACAACAAGAAGAGGTGCAATATTTTTATTTCTAAAGACTGTAAAATTCATGCTATTTAATTCTATTTTTTTTCAGGTTTAAAGTCAAATAAAACTCAGTTATCCTTCTCCAATCTTCAAGATTTATCTTTTCTGCTCTCTTTTTAGGATCTATATTGGCTTGGTCTAAAATATAAATGGATTCTTTTTTGGATATACCCAAACTTGTCAGGTTGTTTTTTATCTGTTTTCTCGAATGACAAAAACCCGCTTCAATTATTTTTAAAAATGATCGATTAAAATCTTCCTCGGTTGAAATCTGCTTTGGTGTTATTTTTAGTATCGCTCCATCAACTCGTGGACGAGGCCAAAAGCAGTCCCTGTCTATTTTCTTCAGAAATTGTGGATTTCCTCGAAATTTAGTTTTAATTGATAAAAAGCTCTCTTTTTTTCTACCCTCAATTCTTTTAGCTACTTCTTTTTGAACTATAACCGTTATCGAGTCAAAATTAAATTGGGTTAAAAGCCTGTCGATTATTGGAGTTGCCACGCTAAAAGGTAGGTTGGAGATGACTTTGTTTTCAATCTCTATTTTTTGAGGGGAGAGATTTAGAAAGTCAGCATTGATTAATTTTGTTTTTTGAGGATTAATAGTGTTCTTTAAATAATTTATAAAACGAGAATCTTTCTCTATTGCGGTAACTCTACCAGCCCTGCCCTCAATTTCCTCAGTTAAGGCTCCCAAACCGGGCCCGATCTCCAAGACGTGGTCTTCATCATTTAAATCACCCGATTCGATTAGCGCATTGACTGCATGTTGATCGATTAAGAAATTTTGCCCCAGGGATTTAAGAGGCTTGTCGGTATCTAAAATCTTTTTTATCTCTTTTTTTGATTTTAATTTCATTAACATCATTATACATCAGATAGGTTTATTTTTAAAAGAACTATGCTTGACAGAAAAAAATCATGTTGATACAATAACTCAGAAAGTAAAAAATGAACTGAAATAAATTCGTACACAAGCAACCAGGCACTCTCGACGAGAGAGGAAAATA
>CAYNQG010000008.1:0-18183 GCA_964399315.1 uncultured Candidatus Saccharibacteria bacterium | reverse complement strand
AAATGATAGTTCAGGAAAAACGGATAGTTTTAATTTAAATTTCAAAGGATTACTTTTGGGTATTTCCGTGTTGATTTTATCAACCTTCGCCCTTAGTTTTGCCTCTTCCACCACTCAAGAAGTTGGAAGAGAGGCTTTTAGTGATGATAGTCTATTTCTTAAGTCCGGAAGACATCTGATGGATGGTGATGGTTATAGGCTTGAAAATGGTTCTATTTTAGCTCAATCTTTATCACTGCCCATTGCCGAAAGTCAAGTTTTGGGAGTTGATAAGCCGCAGGAGAGAGATTCAATAATATCTTACAAAGTTCAAAGCGGTGACACCCTCCCTTCCATTGCTGATAGATTCGGTATTAGCGGAGATACGATTAGATGGGCAAACAGTATTGCCGGTGATAATATCAGTTCCGGTGATGAACTTTTAATTCTCCCCACTACGGGAGTTTTATATTATGTTGAGCGTGGAGATACTTTAGGACACATCGCTCAGCGACACGAGGCGAGTGAGAAGGATATAATTGAGTTTAACGAGGTTGAGAATGGATCCGATATAAAGCCCGGTGATCAACTCATTATTCCCGATGGGAAAAAGCCGACTCAGCCAAAACCGAGAAGAGTGTCACAAAGCAGCCATAACGGGTTTGGCCCGGTAACACGAGGAACGGTTACTCAGGGAGCTCATCCCGGTCACAGCAACGCGGTTGATGTCGCCAATAGTTGTGGAACTCCAATATTTGCAGGTGGAGCGGGAACGGTAACCAGAACGGGAACCGACCCTCATATGGCCGGAAATTATATCTGGGTTGATCATGGAAGCTTTAAGGCTCTCTATGCTCACCTGCAAACAATTCATGTTTCTTCCGGGCAGAGAGTTTCCGGCGGTCAACAAATTGCAACTATGGGTAATACCGGTTATACTTTGGGAGCTACCGGTTGCCACATCCATTTTGAAACCAGGGGAGGAGCAAATCCTTTTAGCTCCATGCGACGAGGAGAAGCGATGAGATAAAAAAATGAGAAAACAGATGGATAGACCTCCGGAAAGGAGGTTTTTTGATTTGTCTTTGCATTGTGTTAAAATTAATCCAATATGCAAGAAAAAGAACCAACAATAGAATATGAGCCAAATCCGGAAAAGAAGAGAGAGATTCCGGAGATAAAAAATAATTATTCCGCAAAAGAGATTAATAAAGATAACCTCAAAGAAGAAAGGGTAGAATTTGAAAGAAAGAAGAAGGAGAGAAAAGAGAAAGAGGTGGCCTATAAGAAAGAAATTCAAGGATTAATTGACCTAGCTGAAAAAGAAGGTTTTTCCAAGGCTCAAAAAAGAGCGGAAAAGATGAGTAAAAAGAAAGGTTCGATAATTATCGACCTTTTTCACGATCGCTATTCACAGGAAAAAGATTAAATGAATAATTTATCTATCCCTAATTTTATTTATATATCTACTCCGATTATTTTTTTATTTATCGGAGTAATTTTCATTTTTATTCTTAAAAAGAGGCGGAAGGAAAAATTAAAACAAGGACTGGACATGTCCTTGTTTTTAATTCGGTTGCCAAAATACGAAGAAAGGAGTAAGGATTTATCCATAGCAGAAATACGTTCTTTAATTGGAAAAATGGAGCAATTTTATTCCAACTTTTTATATCTAAAAAAGAACGGAATATTTGGTAAGCCTCCGGAAATAACTTTTGAGCTTTCCTCGCAAGTAGGAGGGTCGGACATATCTTTCTTTGTTGCTGTTCCGGATAGAATTAAAGATTCTCTCAACAAGTATGTTCAAGGAGTTTTCCCGGGAGCAGTTTTAAAAGAAATTCCGGAGGATTATACTATATTTGAACCCGAGGGAATAGAAAAGGCTTCTTATTTACAGCTTAAGAAGCACTTTTCTCTACCGATAAAGACTTATCAAGATTTAGAGAACGATCCTCTGGAAAACATAACCAACTCTCTTACCAAAATAACTGAAGACGAAGGGTCGTCCATTCAGGTAGTTATTCGACCGACAACCCTTAATGTAAGAGGAAAAATAAAAAAGATTAAATATTATATCACCAGTCAGGGCTTAACCTTCCAGCAAGCAACAAGCAAGGTGGGGCAAAGTTTTTTAACCGATATTGTAAAGGAGTTTTTTGCAATCCTTATTGGAGCTTCCGATAATAGTGATAAGAGCATGAGGGAGGATGAAGAATTGTTAGAGGTGTTAAACAGAAAGAGTGATCATCCCTGCTTTGATGTTAACATTAGACTAATCGCTGCTGCTAGAGAAGAGCGAAGAGCGGAAGAGACTCTTAACAATTTGGAGAGTGGTTTTTCTCAATTTTTCTCCAATTATAATGGATTTAAATTCAAAGAGGTAACCGGAAGACATTTTAGAAGGCTGATAAACAATTATTGTTTTCGTAGATTTAATGAAAAGGAGTCGATGATATTAAATCTTGAAGAGCTGTCAAGCATTTATCACTTTCCGTTATCTCATATGAAGACGCCATATATCAACTGGATAAAGACAAAAGAAGCCGCTCCCCCGTCAAATCTTCCTTCCGGGGGACCGATAAAGGTGGGTAACTTGGTTTTTAGAGGGCGGGAAAAAGATCTTTACATCGGATCCAGGGAAGACCGACGCAGACACTTCTACACTATCGGTCAGACTGGCGTCGGTAAAACCTCTCTTCTTCAAGAGATGATTAGGCAGGATATGGAAAATGGAGAAGGGGTGGGGGTTATCGATCCACACGGAGATCTTATTGAGGACACTTTAGCCAATGTTCCCGAGAGTAGATTTGATGACGTAGTTTTATTTGAGCCCTTTGATACCGAAAACCCGGCCGGATTAAATATGTTGGAGTGGGATATGAAAGAACAAAAAGACTTTGCCGTTTCGGAGATGATTTCTATATTTAGTCAGCTTTTCCCTCCGGAAATGATCGGGCCGATGTTCGAGCATTATATGAGAAATGCAATGTTGGCCTTGATGGCCGATCCTCAAAACCCCGGTACCCTGGTTGAAATACCGAAAATCTTTACCGATGAAGATTTTATGAGAGAAAAGGTTTCAAAGGTATCCGATCCGATGGTTAGAAATTTTTGGGAAAAGGAATGGCAACAGACGGTAGGAGAGGATAAGTCAAAAATGCTCGGTTATGTAGTTTCTAAAGTTGGGCGGTTTGTTGAAAATGAAATGATGAGAAATATAATCGGTCAACCTCGTTCCAGCTTTAACCTTGACAAGATAATGGATGAGAGAAAGATATTTCTAGTTAATCTGACAAAGGGGCTGACGGGAGAGATGAATAGCTCTCTGCTGGGTTTGATTTTAGTTTCTAAATTACAAATGGCAGCGATGAAAAGAGTTGATATTGAAAAAGAAAGAAGAAAAGATTTTTATCTTTATATTGATGAATTTCAAAATTTTACAACGGATAGCATCGCTACAATTTTGTCTGAAGCCCGCAAGTACCGCCTTAATTTAATTTTAGCCAACCAGTTCATGCCACAGCTCAAAGAGAGTATTAGAGACGCTGTAATTGGCAATGTGGGTACTATAGCAGCTTATAGAATAGGTGAAGACGATGCTGAATTCTTAGAAGGAAAGTTTTCTCCGGAATTTTCAAGCTTTGATCTTTCGAATATAGGTAATTATCATTATATAGCCAAAATGATGATAAATGGAGAGCCGACTTCTCCATTTAAAGTAAAAGCTCCCTACCCAAAAAAAGGAAATAGGAAGCAAATTGATTACCTGAAAAGACTGTCTAAAGAAAAGTACGGAAAACCGAAAAAACAAGTTGAAAAAGAGATGAGAGAGCGGGGGATATTCTAATTACAGTCTTGGCATGCTCTAGCTTCGGGAACGACCTTGAGTCGTTCTTTTTTTATTTCTGCACCACAATTTTCACATTTTCCATATTCGTCATTATCAAGTCTTTCAAGAGCTTCATTTGTCTTCTTCAACTTTAACTCCAATGAGTGTTCTATTGATTTTAAATTTTCAAATTCCTCAACTTCATCAGCGGCCTCTTCAAGATGGTCGTTGTCAAAATTAGGAAACCTTGCATCCCAATCACCCTCCGGTTTAACATCTTCCTCAGCGAACCTTTGAAGCATCTCTCTCAGCTCTTCTTTTTGTTTCTTTAATTTATCCTCTATTTTTTTTAAATTCATCTTATTTATTTTATTCTTCAATTTGTTCTACGTCTCCGACTTCGATTGACTCGGATTCTGCTTCATAATCTTGATCAATTCTATCTATTATCTCTTTAATAGCTTCTCGAGATGTTGTTAGGATGAATCGATCCTCAACCATGGAGTAGAAGAGTCCGAAGTTGTTATCCTTAGCCTTAATCTCGGTTTGAGAAGCACTCTCTCCGGAGAGGTTAATTTCTCGCTCTGCTGTAGTTGCAAAGTTTTCCGACACCCAACCCTCTCTTTCTTCGTCGATTTTTATTTTCAACCAACCATTATCTCTATCCGTTAGTATAAATTCAGAATTCTCCTCAACTCTATCTATTGATGAGTAATTTAGAGAAGGCCCCTCTCTCACGTTCAAGCCATTTTCTCTAACTGCTTCATGATCATCGATTACCGCTATTTTTTCGATTCTCTCCAATTGACCGGTGAGCTCATTGAACTCGTTGTTTGTCACGGCCTCCACAACCTCATCATAGTCCTCATTTAAAGTGATTATCAGTTCGTGACTTCTATTGTCGTTGTTATTTTCTATATCGCTATAGCCGGAATGTTCGGTCTCAAACTCAAACTTCAATCTTCTGTCATCTTCAAGCTCCTCAATAAAGTTGAGTGACCCTCCTTCTTTGTGAATATAGGTTGGCAGGTAATTTTCGATCCATTCTTCTACTAGATCAATATTTAATTCCTCTGACTCATCTGCAGAAAAGGAGTTTATTTGATGATTGTTGTACTCTTCTGCTCGTAATTGATTGTCCAAATTATCGTATTCAACTTCATGCAAATCTATAAAATCTGAAAAATCAGTAATCATCTCATCTTCCCAGGGGAAGAGCCCCATATCTTGGAAGTCGGATAATTCTCCCTCCCTTACTTCGGCCACAAATCCCAGATAGCTATTATTGTTAGATGAATAAATAAAAAGTGTAAATTCATCTTTTAAGAGATCCAAGAAATGCCCGGTAGGAGGATTGATGTTCATAACTCCAAAGAATTCACTCAGATGGATTATTCTTCTTGGCGTTTCTGTCTGATTTAGAATTATTAATTCGGTTATTAAAGAATCGTTCCCTCTTCGAAGTCTACTACTTAAAAAGATAGGAATCTCTCTCAGGCTGGAAGCTGAAAAATTTCTCTTTTCATCAGCTTCAGTTAAGGGAAATAGAGTCTTTACTCTTAGAATCTCTTCAATTGTAAAATCAGCAGAGTCACTATCAAGCAGTTCGCCATCTTCATTTAGACCTTCTACTTCGGCTGTAACTTCAAAGCCACTCAATTGAGGGGGGAAGTCATAACTAATTTCGGTGCCGGTTAGGGTGTCGATCTCTTCCACCTCGTCATGATCTACGGTTAATGTCCAGCTGAATTCAGAAAAATCACCTTCAAAATCAACCCACATATCATAAATATAATCTTCGGAGTGCTCCACTTGAACTGCAAAGATGTTTGGATCAGCAACATGTTCAGAAGGTTGATCAACCAGCATCAAGCTAATTCCTATTGCCGCTCCTCCGAGAAGGAGAAGGCTCACAACGAGCACTGCCAGTCTGGCTATTTTTTGCGAACTTCTGCTAGGGACTTTTCCGCTCGTTGAGCTTTTTATATCATCTTGTTTGGGTGGAGAGGGGGGTGGGGGAGGAGTAGCTGGTTTTTCACTCTTCTTTTCATCTGCAGTTTTCTCTTTTTCATCCTCCTTACTATTCTCTTTCTTGTTTTTCTTATCTTTCTTGTCTTTCTTATTCTCTTTCTTATCCATAACCCTATCTTTACCACTGTCTTCTTTTAATGGTTGCGGGGTGGTTGATCCCAGGGTTGTCGGCCTCTGAAAAGGGGTCTCGTCTCCGGAGTTAAGGTCGGAAGGGTTTTGTTTGTCCGTTTCCGGTTTTTCTCTATAAGCGTCTTTCTCTCCCCTCTTTTTCTCTTTGAGGTTTTCTTCTTCTGATTCTTTTTTAGTTTTGTCCTCTCGGTTTTTTGACTTCCCGTCTTTTTTTGAATCTTTCCCGGATGAGGAGCCTGCTTTTTTATCGGAGGTTTTCTTCTTTTTTTTATTATTAACCTTCTCTTCCAGGCGTTTAAGAAATTCTTCACGCTCTTTTTCCGTATTCTTTTCCGCTTTAATTGAAGATCCCAGATTCTTAACCTTCTCCAATTCTTTCTCTTCTTTCTTCTTCAGCTCTTCTTCTTCCTTTAGCTCTTCTTCACGCTCTTTTTTTTGGTTTTTAGACTCCCTCTTTGGACTAGTTCTTTTTTTGTTTCCAGCTCTTCTTCTTTTTTGATCATCGCTTTTCCTTTTGTTGTCTCTTTTAGTCTGCCTGCTTGTTCCCGTTGTTAGTGAAAAACTTAACTCTTCAAGCTTGGCTTTGAGCTTATTTTCTCTATCAGAGATCCTTTGCAGCTCTTCCTCTTTTTTCTCTATTGACTCCAGCTCCTTTTCAAGCTCCCAACGCTTTTTCTCAATATCTCTTCTCTCTTTTTCGTGCTCCCACCTGCGCTCTTCAACCTTTCTTCGTTCTTCCGGATTTTCAGCTAATTTTTCTTCGTCTTCAATCTCTTTTCCTCTCTTTTCAATCCTCTCCTCTTCTTTTTTTATCTCATCAAGCTGTTTATTTATCTTCTTTTTTCGCTCGTTTAAATTAATGTTTTTCGATTTGATTGCCTCTTTCAAGCTCTTAAATCTTTCCAAGTCTTCTTCCAACTTCTCTTTCTCTTTTTGGGCGTCTATCTTTTCCTTTTTTTGATTTAGGGATTTTATCTCATCCTCTACATTTTCTTTTTTGTTGAGGATCTGCTGATATCTAAATTCAATATTCTCCTCCTCTTTTTCCAGGTCGGAGAGTTTTTCTTCGAGATCCCATCTCTTTTCTTCGGATTCCTTTCTTTTTTCTTCAACTCGCCACCTTTTTGCCTCCAAGAGTCTTTTGGTCTCCGGATCATCGGCCTCCTCCTCCTTCTTTTCGATTTCCTTCTTCTCCTCTTCGATTTTCTCTTCCCTTTCTCGTATCAAATCTAATTTCCTTCTCAAGTGATTTACTTTCTCTCTCTTTTCAGCTTTCTTATCCTCAAGCTCTTCCTCTTCGCTCTCTATTGATTTAAATTCCTTTTTTAGTTCTTTTTGTCTTTTAGTTAACTCTTCTTTTTTCTGTCTTGTTTTTAGCTCTTTTAGCTTCTCTTGTAGATTATTTTTCTTGCTCTCAATATCTTGATAAGTCTCTTCGAGTTTTCTTTTTCTGCGCCTGATTCGGTTTAGTTTTTCCTCCAGATCCCACTCTTTTTCTTCCAGCTCCTTCCTCTCTTCTTCCAGATCCCACCTCTCTTTTTCTATGGATCTTAATTCTTCAGGATCGCTAGCCAGCTCTTCTCTTTCTTTGATGTCTTCCTCTTTTAACTTTATTGATTCGATTTTCTTTATTATCTCCTCCAGATCTTTATTGGTTTTCTTTTCTCTTCTAACCAAGCCATCTTTTTCCACTTCAAGTGATTTTTCTTTTTTCATCAGCTCTCTTGCCTTATCCTCCAGACCCTCGATTTCCTTAGTAATCGCTGATCGATCTCTATTATCTATCTCGTTTGTGGTTTTATCGTCAAGCCTATCTACTGACATTTCAAGCTTCGATTCAAGTTCCTCGAGGTGTGCAATTTTAGTCTCTATTTCAACAATCTCCCTTTCCAGGTTCTTAATCTCCTTCTCTTTTTTCCAGCGTTTATTTTCAATTTCTCTTCTCTTATCTTCAAGACGCCATCTTTGCTCTTTTAATTCTCGTCTTTTTTTAGGATCTTGCTCTACCTCCTCTTCTGCATCTACTTCTTCTTCCTTTTTCTCAACCTCTCTTTCTTTTTTTAAGATCACCTCCAACCCTTCCTCAATTTGGAGCTTTTTTTCTTTTAAATCCTCTCGCTCTCGATAGGCCTCCTCTAGCTTCTCTTTTGTCTTTTTGAGCCTGGATTCGAGATCGTCGTCGCTGAATTCTTTTGCCTTAACCTTCTCTTTTTCCAATCTTCGCTTTTCATGTTCAGAGTTTTTATATTCTTGATCTTTTAAATTAATTTTCTTCTTTATGTCCGAAATTTTCTCTTCTAGCTCCCATCTCTTTCGTTCTATATCTCGCCTCTCTTTTTCTTTTCTCCACCTCTCTCTTTGAATCTTTTTTCTTTCGGTTAGTGAGTCGGCTCTCTCAATGCGAGAGTCTATCTCCTCCCGTTCTTTTTCGATCTCTTTTTCCTCTTCAACTATTTCCTCCAGTTCATCTTCCAGCTCAGCTTTTTTTTCAAGAAGAAGGCTTTCTTGTTTTTTTATTTCCTCTTTCTTTTCCGGGTTTTCACTTAACTTCTCTTCTAAATCTTCATTCTTTTCCTTATTTTTATTTCTCTTCAACCTCTGGAGTCTGGTTCTTAAATCTCGCCTCTCTTTATCCTTACTTCTAAGTCTTTTCTCTAAGCTTTCTTTTTCTTCAGGTATTTTTTCAAGCTCTTCCTCCCATTGCCAAAGATCATCTTCAAGTGCTTCTATTTTATCTTCAAGACGCCATCTTTTCTTGATTAATTCACTGTCCTCACCCTCACTGTCTTTTTCTAGACTTCTTCTTTTCTCTTCTGCTTTTTCTATTTTTTCTTTTAATTTCGATACGGTTTCTTCTATCTCATCCCTTTTTTTAGATAGTTTCTTGCGATCAATTCTCAAGCTGCTTAACTCTTCGTCTTTTTTCCGTATTTCTTCTTTAATTTGTTGTATTTTATTTTCCATTTTTTTGGTTTGGATTAATGTGAAGGGGAGCTTTATAGTTTCTCTTTGATTTTTTTTATCTTTAAGAGTCTTTCTTCCTCTTTTTTTAAAGTATTTTTAACCTTTATTCTCTTTTCTTCCAACAGTCTTCTTTTTTTAAAAAATATCCTTCTTTTTTTTCGCTCCCTTTTATCCTTAAGGGTTGACTCGTTGTCGTATTTTTCAATCTCCCTTTCCGTCTTATCCAGATGTCTGTTTATATCTTCCAGATCAATCTTAAGCCGCTTAATCCTCTCCTCAACCTCCTCTTTGTATTCATTTAATCTCTCCACCTCCGTTTCATTGAATTGGACGGTAGCTTCTGATTTTTTTTCAACACCAAAATCCCCGCTGCGAAGCAGGTTGATATCTCCTTGCATTGTACGAATCTTATTATCCGTTTTTGGCATCCCTCCTTTTTTTAATCTCCTTTTTTGCTTTTATTAATGATAAATCAATTTTTCCATCATTGCCAACTTTTAGAACTTTTACCGGAATTTCATCACCTTCACTTACGACATCCTCCACTTTGTCGACGTGACCATCTTCAAGTTCCGATATATGAACCAAGCCTTCCGTTCCCGGCATCAACTCCACGAAACAGCCAAAATTCATTATATTTTTAACCTTACCCTTGAAAAGTTCTCCTTTTTCCGGTTCGCGAACAATATTCTTTATCCAGTCATAAGCTTTTTGGGCTGATTTTCGATCAGCTGCAGTTATGAATATTTCTCCGGAATCCTCAATATCCACTTCGGCCCCGGTCTCATCTATTATCTTATTTATAACCTTTCCTCCTTTACCGATAACCTCTCTGATCTTTTTGGGGTCTATTTTTAAATTTAGTATGCGGGGTGCGTGTGGTGAAAGATCCTCTCGAGGAGACTCTATGGCTTCCTCCATTTTTTTAAGTATTTTATACCGAGCATTCTCTCCCAAGAAGAGAGATTCCTCCATTTTTTTCAAGGTGATTCCCAGCACTTTCACATCCATCTGTATTGCGGTTACTCCGTTTTTTGTTCCTGCAACTTTAAAGTCCATATCACCAGCATGGTCTTCCAACCCCTGAATGTCGGTAAGTAGGCGATAGTCGTCTCCGTCAGAAATCATTCCGATGGAAATTCCTGTTACCGGCGCTTTTATGGGTACTCCGGCATCCATTAGAGCTAGAGAAGTGCTGGTCATTGCTGCTTGAGATGTGGATCCGTTAGAAGAGAGAATTTCTGAGACCGATCTAATAGTGTAGGGAAAGTCGTTAATGTCGGGTAAAACGGGTCTTATAGCTTTTTCTCCTAGCATTCCGTGACCTATTTCTCTTCTTTTTGGGCCTCTCAAGGGCCATGTTTCTCCGACTGAATAAGGGGGAAAGTTGTAGTGGTGCATAAATCTTTTCTTGCCCTCCTCTTCCATGTTGTCGAATAATTTTTTGTCTCCGGGCGGTCCCAAGGTTATTATTGAGAGTGATCTGGTTTTTCCTCGCGAAAAGAGGCCGGTACCATGAGTTCTGGGAAGTATTGATACTTCTGTAGAGAGTTCTCTTATCTCATCACCCTTTCTTCCGTCCGGGCGCTTGTTGTTTTCTAAAATATTTTTACGAACCAATCTTTTTTTAAAGTCGTCAAAATAACTACTCGCCATTCCTCGATCCTCTTCATCAAGCTCTTCGATTAATTTTGATTTTAGTTGGCTCAGATCCTTTCCGTCTTTCAATATCATTGATTCAATCTCCTCTTTTGAAGATTCAATTTTCTTGACCACCTCTTCTCTTACCTCTTCATTCTTATCCAGGTTAATTTTTTCTTTACCTTCTTCTTCTATAATTTTATTTTGAAATTTTTCTAGTTTTTCAGTTGCTTCTTTAGCTAGGCGAGCCGACTCCAAAACTTCTTCATTTGAAGCTTCAGTAAAGAAGCTTTCGATCATATTAATAATATACTCATCTTTATGAAAGAAGCCGCTGTAGACAGCGTCAATGCTTCCGTTTTCACGTTCGACGTATGTTGGGTTTAAAATTAGATCGTCCGTCTTTCCAACTCTGACCATGGAGACGGGTCCGTTCCAGGGAATATCAGAAACAGAAAGAGCCAGGGATGTTGCTAGACCACCCAAAACAGCGGGATCATTTTCTTCATCCCAGGAGAGACAAGTAACTATAACCTCTACTTCGCGTTTTAAATTTTCAGGAAATAGAGGTCTTATCGTTCTATCGATCATTCGAGAGATTAGGGTGGCACGATCAGAAGGTTTTCCTTCTCTCCTAGTATATCTGGATCCTCCTATTTTTCCTGCTGCATAAAATTTTTCTTCATAAAAAACCATTAGCGGAAAGTAGCCCAAGTCGTCTTTTTTATCTTCATCGGACATGGTGACCGTAGCCATAACTACAGTATCCCCGCAACGCAAGAGGAGGCTGCCGTTAGCCTGTTCAGCTAAATTTCTGAATTCTGCCGTTATTTTTTTTCCTCCAACTTGAATATCGTATTCTCTCATTTTATTTTTTAAGTAAATATTTTTTAGGATTCTCTTCCAGATTCATAAATTCATCAGCGGCTTCTATAAGCCCCGAAGAGGCTGATCTTTTAAAAGCTACTACCTCAACTCTTATTCCTTTGTTTTGAAGGTAGTTGACCAGCGGAATAAAGTCTCCATCTCCGGTAACCAGAACGATTGAATCGACGCTATTTGATAAGCGAACTGCATCTATTACCATTCCGACATCCCAGTCTCCCTTTTTAAATCCTCCTTGATACTCCTGAAGATCTTTAATCCTGGTTTCAATTCCCAAATTTGTCAATGCATCAAAAAAAGACTTTTCTTCTCCACTTTTTGTTCTTATGACATAAGCAAAGGACCTTATCAAGGTTCTTTTACTTACACCCAAGTTGAGGACTTGCTTGAAGTCAACTCGAGATTTATAGAGATGTTTTGCAGAATGATATAAATTCTGAACATCCATAAGAACAACCACCCGTTGTCCTTTGTGTTTAATTGTCATTTTTTCTTTAGTCCGGTTTTTTTAATAATATCTTCGTATTTTGAAGAATCGTTCTTCTTTAAGTATTTAAGAAGCTTTTTTCTCTTATTAACCTTGCCAACCAATCCTTTTCGTGAGTGCTTGTCTTTTGGATGATCTTCGAGGTGACTGAAAAGATTTTTTATTTCCTCAGTTAAAATTGCAATTTGCGCCTCCGGAGAACCGGTGTTTTCCGAATCAAGTCCGTACTCTTCAAGGATCTCTGTTTTATCAATTTCTTTTAGTGTGTTCATAGTTCTGTGATTGTTTTTATTAACTATACTATAGACTTTTTAATTTTAAAACGTGTGCCCTCGCTAGGGATCGAACCTAGAACCTTGTCCTTAAGAGGGACCTGCTCTGCCAGTTGAGCTACGAGGGCTATTCTATTTATTCTTCGAAATCAATTTCTTTAATTCTAACTTGACACATATGCCGAATCTGAACTCCGCCGGAGGTCCAGTCCATCTCATAATCATCAGTATTCATGAATTGATTTATCATTAAGGCGGTTAAATTCCAAGCAACTAGAGCAAGAATCAGCCCTCCCGTTGTTGAAATTAATATCTTTTTTGCCTTGGTTATCTTTTCCGAATCTCCGGCTGAAGTGATTAGATAAATTCCCGAGGCTACTATCATTACCATAGCCAGCGAGGCAATGATAACGAATATAAAGCTGATAATCCTATCAAAAATAATAAATCCGTGACATAAAGTGCAAGGTATGTAGTGGGTTCCCGATTCACAGCTGTGCCACTCATCCAAATCTTGGCTATAAGCTGCATCGGCATCCAGACATCTTCCGCAAGGAACCAAGCCTTCATAATTAACCTCTATATTGTCAATCAAAACATTATCTTGATCAACGACCCGAATGTCATAACTATCCTGCTCCATCTCATCTGCACTAGAAAAGAGGGGAAGGAAAAGAATGGTCAAAGTTAAAACAAAAAAGAAAATCTTTTTCATTATTATGTATTATAAAACAGAAAGGGTTAAAAATAAAGGTTGTACCTCCGGAAGGATTCGAACCCTCAACCTTCCGGTCCGAAGCCGGACGCTCTATCCAGTTGAGCTACGGAGGCAACTTCTTTTAGTCTATCGAAAATGATTGAAAAAAACAAGTATTTAAGATAGGCTTAAGTTAGGAGAGATAGAAATTATAATGAAATTAAACGATGAAAATACCAGAAGAAATAGAGAAGATAATCAATAAATTGGAGAATTCCGGATTTGAGGCTTTTGTTGTCGGGGGATGTGTTCGTGATATGCTAATTGAAAAAAAACCCAACGATTGGGATATTGCCACAAATGCAAAACCGGAAATAACTGAGAAAATATTTAAAAAAAGTTACTCCAATAACAAGTTTGGAACTGTAACCGTCTTAACCGGAAGTAGTAAAGATGAACTTAAAGAGGTGGAGATTACCCCTTATAGGACCGAAGAAAATTATAGAGACGGCAGGCATCCGGAAAAAGTAGAATGGGCTAAAACTATAGAGGAGGATCTTTCTCGAAGAGACTTTACTATAAATGCGCTGGCCTACAGACCGGCAAAGGATAAGCTGGTAGATCTTTTTTCCGGAAAAGAGGATTTAAAAAATAAATTAGTCAGAGCTGTTGGAGATCCCGTTGAAAGATTTGATGAAGATAGCTTAAGAATGATGAGAGCAGCTAGGTTTGCAACCACTCTGGAGTTTAAAATTGAGGAGGAGACCAGGAGAGCAATAGAAGAAGGAAACTCTCTTCTAAAGAGAATATCAAATGAAAGAATAAGGGATGAATTTTTAAAAATCGTAATGAGCGACAATGCCGCTTTAGGGATTGAGCTTTTAAGAAGGTTGGGGCTTTTGGAGTACATAATTCCGGAGCTTGTCGAGGGTTATGGGGTAGACCAAAACAAACACCACATCTATGACTGTTATGAACATTCAATACTCTCTCTTCAGTATGCAGCTGACCAAAATTACAACATGCATGTTAGAGTAGCTGCTCTGCTTCATGATATAGCAAAACCAACGGTTAAAGACGGAGAAGGAGAAGAAGCCACTTTTTATAACCACGAGGTAGTGGGAGCCAATCAGGCTGACAAGATACTAAAGCGGCTTAAATTTTCAAACAAAGACAGAAAAAAGATAGTTAAGTTAGTAAGATATCATCTTTTTTACTATAATGTTGGTGAGGTTTCCGAGTCTTCCGTTCGCAGATTAGTCAGGAATGTTGGTAAAGAAAATATTGATGATCTGATAAAAGTCAGAAAAGCTGACCGGATCGGCTCCGGAGTTCCCAAAGCTGAACCCTATAAACTAAGACATCTTCAGTATGTGATTGAAAAAGTTTCTCGTGATCCGATATCAACCGGAATGTTAGAGGTTGACGGTGGTGATGTGATGGATATTTTACAAATAGAGCCCGGGCCGCAAGTTGGTGATATCTTAAACATTCTTTTAAGTCAAGTTCTAGCTAATCCTGAAAAGAATACCGAAGAAAGGTTGACTGATGAAATAAAGAAGTTGGGAAAGATGGATAAAGATAAGTTGAGGGAGATTGCTACTGCCAGCCGAAGGGATGTTGATCGAATTGAAAGCAAGCGCGATAAAATGACCAAGAAAAAATACTGGCTAACATAACTTTTTCACTTGACATTTTTTATGGATTTAGATATCGTTAAGTTAAGTTAATGTCCGCTTCAGAGCGGGCACTTTTTAAAAAAATAACAATTAAAATTTATGGATTTAAAGTCATTTGCATCAGCAATGTCGCAGATTGCAGCGGAAAAAGAGATGCCTGAGGAAAAGGTGCTGGATATAGTAGAGCAAGCCATAGCGACTGCATATAAAAAAGAGTACGGTGAAAAAGGAGATCTTATTGAGGCTGATTTCGATCCAAAAACAGGTGAAGTTAAATTCTGGAAAGTTAAAAAAGTGGTTAGCGAGGATATGATCTTAACTGATGAGGAGCTTGAAAAGTTAAAAAAAGGAGAATTGAGTGATGTGGGAGAAAAGGTTAGATTCAACCCCAAGAGACATATAATGGAGGAGGATACGGATCAAGGTGAGCCCGGCGACGAAATAAAAGAGCCACTCGAAAGCAAGGAGCATTTTGGGAGAATTGCTGCCCAAACTGCAAAGCAAGTAGTGTTGCAGAAAGTTAAAGAGACTGAGCGGAATATGACATATGAAGAATATAAAGAAAAAGAAGGAACCGTTATATCGGGAGTCATACAAAGAGTTGAAGGTAGACGAATCCTAGTTGATATAGGAAAAGTTTTAGGTGTTTTAAGTAAAGATGAACAAATTCCGGGGGAGTACTATAAGTCTGGTCAGAGATATAAGATGTACGTTTTAAAAGTTGAAAAAACCCCGAAAGGTCCAAGAGTATATCTCTCAAGAGCCTTTCCTAAGCTCGTTTCAAAACTGTTTGAACTGGAAGTTCCCGAAATATCAACCGGAACCGTGGAAATTAAGGCAATTGCAAGAGAGCCGGGATCAAGAAGCAAGGTAGCGGTTCATTCTGAGGAAGAGGGAGTTGATCCTGTAGGAACCGCAGTTGGTCAGCGAGGGACGCGAGTGGGGGCTATAATATCCGAGCTCGATAGTGAAAAGATAGATATAATAGAGTGGTCCGAAGACTCTAAAGAATTTATCTCAAACTCTTTATCTCCCGCAACCGTCCATCAAGTTGAAATTGTTGATGAAGATAAGGCTATTGCTTCGGTTTCCGAAGATGAGCTCTCTTTAGCTATTGGAAAAGATGGTCAGAATGTTAGGCTTGCTGCAAACTTAACCGGTTGGAAGATAGATGTTAAGGCTTTGGGAGAGGAAAAGGAGGAAGACGAAAAAAAAGAAGAAAATAACAAATAATATTATGAATTTAGTACCAACCGTAATAGAAAAAAGTCCACGTGGAGAGCGAGCTTATGACATATATTCTCGACTTCTGAAGGAGCGAATTATATTTTTAGGAGGTCAAGTCAATGATCAGGTGGCCAACTCAATCATTGCTCAACTTCTGTTTTTATCTAGCGAAAATGCCAGTAAAGACATTCAGTTGTATATAAATAGCCCCGGTGGGTCGGTAACCGCCGGAATGGCGATTTATGACACTATGCAGTATGTAGAGCCGGATGTATCAACCGTTTGTGTTGGCATTGCAGCTTCAATGGGAGCGGTCCTCTTAGCTTCCGGAGCAGAGGGTAAACGATACGCCCTTCCTAACTCTGAAGCTATGCTTCATCAGGTTATGGGTGGTGCCGAAGGAGAAGCTGCCAAGATAGAAATTGCTGCTAATCATATTCTTAAAATAAGAGAAAGGTTAAACAGAATTTTAGCTGATCACACCGGCCAAGATTTTGAGAAAATAAAGAAGGATACCGATAGAGATTTCTATATGAGTGCTGAGGAAGCAAAAGAGTATGGACTTATTGATGAAGTTATTTCCAAAGCTAAAAACATGGAGTAAGGTAAGCTCTAAGAAAAGTTCAAAACCCGCTTTACGGCGGGTTTTTTCGTTGACACCCCTGCTTTTGTCTGATATATTTTTAATACAAATTATTAAAAATTTAGCTTAGATTTGGTATTAATTTTAGAATGAAAAATAAAGTGCCAAAAATAATCGAATATGGAAACTTTTATAACACTTCTGGTGGGGGTGGTATCCCTGATGGCCGGTGCGGTCTTCGGGTATCATGCTCGTCAAAAAGTAGCAAAAAGAAACTATGAAGCAATAGAGACGAAAGTTAAAAATAGAATGGAATCCGCCAAAGAGAAGAGTAGAAACATTGTAAAGCAGGCAAGAGATAAGGCGGAAAAAGTTCTTCAAGAAGCAAGACAAGAAGCGGAAGAAAAAGAGAAAAGACTTAGAAAAAAAGAGCAATTTCTACTTAAAAGAGAGAATAATATTGATGAAAAGATAGCTGATTTTGAAGAAAGGGAACAGAAATTTGAAAAGAGAGTAGAAAAGCTAAAAAGAGTTAAAAAGAGAGTAGAGGAACTTAGAGATGAGGCTGAAAAAGAGTTAAAAAGAGTGTCCGGATTAAGTAAACAGGAGGCTAAGGAAGAGATGCTTGAGAAGGTTGAAAAAGATATGGAATCCGATATCTTTGAAAGGATGCAGAAATTGGAACAAAACGGACGAGAGAGATATGAAAAGAGAGCTAAAGAAATTTTAGCAACGGTTATTCAAAAGTACGGTGCTTCTCAAGCGCAAGATTTAACTACTACCAACGTCTCTCTTCCCGATGACGATATAAAGGGAAGAATAATCGGAAAAGAGGGAAGAAACATTAAAACTTTAGAGAAGTTGACGGGGGTCGAAGTCGTAGTTGATGACACTCCGGAAACTGTTTTAATTTCTAGCTTTGACCCGATTAGAAGACAGATTGCTAAAACGGCTCTAGAAAAATTAATTTTTGACGGAAGAATTCAACCGGCAAGAATTGAAGAGATGGTTGAAAAAGCGGAAAAAGAGATTTCTGAACAAATTAAAAAAGCTGGAGAGCAAGCCGTTTATGATACGGGGGTTGTTGAGCTTGACCCTAAAATTGTTCGATTATTGGGAAGGCTTTACTATCGAACCAGCTACGGACAAAATGTTCTTCTTCATGCTCGTGAGGTCAGTTATTTATCTGAAGCCCTGGCAGCTGAGATAGGAGCCGATGAATTTGTTTGTAAAAAAGCTGGACTTTTACACGATATAGGCAAGGCTCTGGATCATAAAGTAGAAGGTTCGCATGTGGAAATTGGGATTAGGGTTCTTAAAAAGTTCGGAGTATCTCAAGAAGTAATCGATGCCATGAAATCACATCATGAAGAGTATGATTTTGAAACTTTGGAGTCGGTAATAGTTCAAACCGCTGACGCTATTTCCGGAAGCAGGCCGGGAGCAAGAAAAGATAGCCTGGATGATTATTTAAAAAGACTAAAAGAGCTTGAAAAAGTTGCTGGTGACTTTCCGGGAATTAGAAAGACTTATGCAGTACAGGCGGGTCGAGAAGTTAGAGTCTTTGTGAGACCCAATAAAGTGAGTGATTTAGAGGCAAAGAAGTTATCCAAAAAGATAGCGGATAAAATTGAAAATGAATTAAATTATCCAGGAGAGATAAAGATCAACGTTATAAGAGAAAAAAGAGTAATTAAGTACGCAAAATAGATGCATATTGAAATACCCGATGGAGTGCTACCGCCCTGGCTTTGGATAGCCGGTTTCGTGGTGGTTGCCG
>CAYNQG010000007.1:11193-20343 GCA_964399315.1 uncultured Candidatus Saccharibacteria bacterium | reverse complement strand
GCAAATGCGTCCGTAGCTCAGTTGGTAGAGCAGCTCCCTTTTAAGGAGAAGGTCGAGGGTTCGAATCCTTCCGGACGCACAACTCACCCTCCTTTTTAAAAAAGGAGGGCTTATTGTATATAAAAATGAAATACTCAATAAAAACTTACGGTTGTAAACTAAATCAGTCAGAAACCAGCGACTTAAGAAGAGTTTTATCCACAAAGTTTACCGAAGCTTCTGAAAGTGAAGCTAATTTAGTAGTGATAAATAGTTGCGGAGTAATTGACAAGACGGAACGAAGAGTTTTAAAAAAGGCGGAGGAGTTCAAAAAGAAAGGAAAAACCGTTGTCATTACTGGATGCCTACCTTCGATGACTAAAAAAGTTAGGAGAGTGGCTGACCTAACTTTGCAAGGAAATAATCCGGAGGAATTCTTAAAAAAAATATCCTCAATTCAAGAGATAAGCTCTCTAGAAAAGTGGGGCATACCCTCCCTTAGAAAAAAAGGGTCGGTCTCGGCAATCATTCCTATCTCTACCGGTTGTTTGGGTAGTTGCAGCTATTGCAGTGCTAAAATTGCAAGAGGGAATTTGGTTAGTTATCCTATAGAGAAGATAAAAAGAGAAGTTGTTCGTAATCTTAACCGAGGGGCGAAAGAGATTCAAATAACTTCACAAGACTTAAGTGTTTACGGAATGGATAAGGGCAAGCCGCTCTTAGTCGATCTGATTAGAGAAATTATTAATATTGAAAAAGAATTCAAGGTTAAATTGGGAATGATGAATCCCGGTTTTGTAGACGATTACTTTGATTTGTTTTTGGAACTTTTCAAAAGTGATAAACTTTATAATTTTTTGCATATTCCGGTCCAATCGGGTAGCGACGATATTTTAAAAAAGATGAACAGAAGGCACAATTCCGGAGACTTTGTAGAGCTGGTTGAGAAAATAAAGAGTAGATATAAAAATTTCTTACTATCAACTGATGTCATAGCTGGTTTTCCTACGGAAAGTGAAGATGATTTCCAAGAGACGGTTGACTTGATAAAAAAGATCAGACCGCACATAATAAACATAACTCGCTACTCTCAAAGATCAGGAACCGAAGCAGCTAAGATGGAGGACATGCCCAGCAAGATAAAGAAAGAGAGATCCAGAACACTTACTAAATTAGGTAAAGAGATTAGAATAAAAGATAATCAGCAGATGGTTGGCAGGGAATTTGAGGCATTAATTTTCAGAAAAGGAAAAAATAATACTAACTTGGCTAGAATATTTAATGGAAAAGCAGTTGTTTTACCGAGTGGGAAAATCGGAGAGGTAAAAAGAATAAAGGTTGTTGATTTTAAACATAATTATTTAATTGGAGATGTTCAATCCTGAAAAAAATAGGGAAGTAAATAAATTAAAAATAGAAGATAGAGTTGAAAAAATAGTTTCGGATGCCGTTATGGATCACCCGCCTTTGGATTACTTTAAAAAATTGGATAAATATAATAGCGAGGAAATTGATAGAGATAAGTCAATACTAGAAAAGATAGAAGATGACTTTGAAGAAGGTGGAGAGAGGGGGGAAGCGATGGAAATCATTTTAGCTGATCTTCTGGATCGCTGGTTTGAAACCGAAGATATGGAGGTTATAACTCAAAGAACAACTAAGTTCGATGATGTTGTTAATGGTGTTGATATTATAGTTGAATTCAAAACCCCCGACTCAATAGAAAAAACAGCCCTGGCTGTGGACGCTTCTCTTAGTCACTCCAGAATAGGTGAGAAATTAAAAAAATGTTATAATAAAGTTGCCGGAGAAGATAAAAATTTTCAAGTTAAATATTTTCAAGGCCAGTTTGAAAATAAAAAAGGTGAGTATCCTCACGGCCCTCTTAAAACGGTAGTTCCGATGGTAGTTGGTCTTGATTGCAGAAATGCAAATAAGTTATTTAAAGAGTTTTCGGATTATCTAATTTCTAGAGAAAGAAGTAAAAAAGAGGGGGAATTGAAGATTAAAAAAATTGAATCGGATTCAGTAAAGAAAATATTCATGATCCAGATTAAAAAGCAGCTGGATTTCTATATAAAAAACAGTGAAAATCTGAACTCAAAAATGATTTCTGAAATAAAAAAAATAAGATCTATTGTGGAGAGAATATCAATAGAAATGGAAGATATTGTTTGTGATTTTAGACAAAAGGATGACTGGGTTTTAGAGGAGATTGAAAAATTCACTGATCGCGGTTAACTCATTTTTTTGAAATTGATGCCCGAATATGTTATTATTCAGGAAGTATATGATTAAAAAAATATCAAAAATAATAATCTTTCTCACCCTGATTGTTTTTGTTTTTGGAATGGGTTATCAGCTTGGAATTGAGGAAGGTGGAATTAAATCGCAACCGGAAGAAATTGACTTTTCTTTATTTTGGGAAGCATATAACAGAGTTCAGGATATGCATGTGAATTCTGAATATATCAGAGAAGAAGATGTTGTTCATGGAGCAATAAGAGGAATGCTTAACTCTCTTGATGATCCACATACAAGCTTTTTCGACCAAGAAGAGAGTCGAAGATTTTTAGATGACGTATCCGGCTATTATGAAGGAGTCGGAATGGAGGTGGGTTTGCGCAATGGAGATATACAAGTTATATCACCAATTGAAGGAACTCCTGCCTCTAGAGCCGGATTAGCATCCGGTGATTATATTATAGAGATCGATGGCAGACCGACTATGGGAATGGAATTAGAAGAAGCTGTAAATTTAATGCGAGGAGAAGGAGGAACCACCGTTTCTTTAAAAATTAAAAGAGGTGAAGATATTATTAACTTTGAATTAGTAAGAGAAGAAATACAAGTTCCATCGGTAAGCTGGGAGCTTTTAGATAGCGAAGTTGCTCATTTAAAAATCCATTATTTCCATCAAGATCTAATGAACGACTTTAATCGCATCATCCCCGAAATAACATCTTCTACTGCTGATAAAGTTATTTTAGACTTAAGAAATAATCCCGGTGGCGCCCTTGACGCTTCTTTGGACTTAGCAAAGCATTTTCTTGAAGAAGGAGATATTATAGTCAAAAGTCAAGGTGGGGATGGAGAAATTAAAGAGACTTATCGAGCTGGGCGCAGTTCTGTCAACCTTAATCAAGATTTAGTAATTCTACTTAATGAAGGTTCGGCATCAGCCTCTGAAATATTAGCGGGAGCGTTAAAATACCATCGCGGGGCGCAAATTGTTGGAAAAACCTCTTTTGGAAAAGGGTCTATTCAGACAATGGTTAATCTTTCCGATATGTCCAACTTAAAAATAACAGTATCCAACTGGGTTACACCTGACGGAGAGCTTATTACCAACAAAGGAATCGAGCCTGATTTTGAAGTTGATCGGACTATGGAAGATTTTGAAAATAATAGGGATCCACAATTAGAAAAAGCACTTGAAATAATCAAATAATTTTATGAAATTAATTTTACTTGAACATATAGAAAAATTAGGCAAAAAATATGAAGTTGTTGAGGTGGCCGATGGATATGCTCGCAACTACCTTCTTCCGGAAGGAAAGGCTCAAATGGCAACCGAATCTAATTTAAAACAACTGGAGAATAAAAAGCAAAAAGAAGAAGAAAGAAGAAGAAAGAAGAAGAGTGAAATAGAAACACTAATTAAAAAGGTTAAAGGTAAGGAATTGATAATTAAGATGAAGGCCGGAGAAAAAGACCAACTTTTTGAATCGGTTGACAGTCAAGACATAAGTAAAGCACTTAAGGATGAGGGGTTTGAAGTGTCTGCAGAAGAAATTAATTTAGAGAGTCCAATTAAGGAGTTGACTGAAAAAGAGATACAGTTAATTTTTGACAAGGACTTAAAAACAACAATTAATCTAAAAATAGAAGAAGAATAAATGAAAAAATATATCTTCGTCGCCGGCGGTGTAATGTCCGGGATCGGAAAGGGGGTTGCTACCGCATCAATAGGTAGAATACTAAAAGATAAAGGCTTTGGAGTTTCAGCCGTCAAAATCGACCCCTATGTTAATGTCGATGCCGGAACTATGAACCCGGTTGAGCATGGTGAAGTGTTTGTCACAAAAGACGGTGGAGAATGCGATCAAGATATTGGAAATTACGAAAGATTTTTGAATCTTGACCTAACTAAAAAAAACTATATAACCACCGGGAAGGTTTATAAATCAGTTATCGAGAAAGAGAGAAATCTTGGTTACAATGGAAAGTGCGTTGAAGTTGTTCCCGATATACCCAATGAAACAATAAGAAGAATTAAAGCTGCCGGCGACGAAGATACCGATTTCACCTTAATTGAGATAGGAGGAACAATAGGAGAGTACCAAAATCTTCTTTTCTTAGAAGCAGCCAGAATGATGAATCTTGAGAACCCTGATAGGGTTCTTTTTATTTTAGTTAGCTATTTACCAACTCCCAAAACAATAGGGGAGATGAAAACAAAACCGACACAAAATGCAAGTAGACGGCTTAATGAGGCCGGAATTCAACCGGATTTGATATTAGCGCGAGCTGAAACAAGCCTAGATGAACCAAGGAAAAATAAAATATCGAATTTTTGCAATGTAAACAAGAGTGATATAATATCAGCACCTGATGTTGACTCTATCTACACGATTCCTTTAAATTTCGAAAAGGAAGACTTAGGAAACCGAATTCTATCCAAATTTAATCTTAAAAATAGAAACGGAGGCCTGAAAGAGTGGGAGGATCTTGTTTCATCATCAAAAAAGGAAGCAAAAAAAATTAAGTTAGCAATTGTTGGAAAATATTTTGAAACCGGAAAATTTGCACTTACTGATTCCTATATATCAGTTATTGAAGCGGTAAATCACGCATCCTGGGAAGTGGAAGTCAATGTTAATATTGATTGGATCTTTGCCGATGATTATGAAAAGGATAAATCCGTTGACGAAATCGGCAACTATGACGGAGTTATAATTCCCGGTGGATTTGGAAGTAGGGGAGTGGAGGGCAAGATTAAAGTTATAAATTATTGCAGAAAAAATAATATCCCCTTTTTAGGTCTCTGCTTGGGAATGCAACTTTCCGTTGTTGAATTTGCGAGGAATGTTTTAAATCTCGAGGACGCAAATTCAACTGAATTTAACAGTAATTGCCAACATCCAATAATTGATGTAATGAACGAGCAAAAAAAACTAATTCAAAATAAGAAATTCGGAGGAACAATGCGTCTCGGAGCTTGTAGGTGTGTTCTTGATAAAAGATCCAATACTTACAACCTCTACAAGAAAGAAGAGATCTTGGAAAGGCATCGTCACCGTTTCGAGTTTAATAATAAATATAAAGATAAAATAAAAAAATCCGACCTATCTATAGTCGGAGAAAACCCCGGAAGTGGATTAGTTGAAGTGGTTGAGATTAAAAACCACCCATTTTTCATAGGGGTTCAATTTCATCCCGAGTTCAAATCAAAACCACTAAATCCACACCCTTTATTTAAAGGGTTTTTAAAAGCAGTTAAAGAACGTTAACTCGTTTTACTTTTCTTTTTTTTCCATTAAAGTTGGTTTTTGTCTTCGTTTGAAATTCAATAACTCCGTCTGTAATCGCATAAAGAGTATCATCACTTCCTTTTCTTACATTTTGACCGGGAACGAACTTTGTTCCGCGCTGTCTAACTATAATAGAACCAGCCTGAGCTTTTTGACCACCATACAATTTCACTCCTAAATATTTTGGATTAGAGTCACGCCCTAGTCTAGTTGTTCCGGATGATTTTGTTGTTGCCATACTTTCTTTTGTTTACATATAAATTATGAGACTAAACACAATATTAACAGAAATGAGCGATATTGTCAATAAAAATAATCTTTTTTGGGTTTTGGTTATAGCTCTAGTTGCATCACTATTTTATTTGGTTGGATGGATTTCCAATGAGCTGGAAAGAGGCGAGGGGATTGAAATTGAAAATCCTCCGGAAATATCTCAAGAAACAGACAAATATGATATTTTAACTTAAAAATGGTAAATTTTAAGAACAAGAGGGGTTGAGAGCCTATTAGAGACATTTAAAAACAATATAGGTGTTACTGGCTGTCTGAATCCTCTTTATTTTCAAGATTTTGACCGCTATGATACTTTTTGTGAATCTCTTTTAATTTTTTACTAGTGATGTGAGTATAGATCTGTGTGGTGGCAATATTTTTGTGACCCAGAAATTCTTGAATAACTCTCAAGTCTACACCTTGAGCTAGAAGATCAGTTGCGTAGCTGTGGCGCAAAGTGTGTGGAGTTGTTTTTTCCGGAAGTCCGGTTTGGCGAACATATTTTTTTACAATATTCTCAACGGATCTGGTCGTAATTCTGCGATCACCGGTTTTCGGACCACGATATCTTATAAAAAGAGCTTTCTCCTCATCATCTCTAATTGACAGATAGTCATTTAATGCGTTAACTGATCTGGGAGAAAAGTAAACTGTTCTGGTGCGATCTCCTTTACCGGTAACAACAACCTCCAATTCTTCAGTACTGTCTTTAATACTTATCTGCTCCTTATTTAAACTGACCAGCTCAGAGACTCTTAGACCGGTTGAAAATAGAGTTTCGAGTATAGCCCTGTCTCTAATTCCGGTTCTTTTGCTTTTATCCGGTGCTGCGAGTAGTTTCCTAATCTGATCGAGCGTGAGAAAATTTAAAGAATCACTTTCGTCCTCTTTTGCTAATTTTACCTTTTCTGCCGGCAGGGCTTCTATATCCCAGTCAGCAAAAAAGTTAAGTAGATTTCTGACTGCTATAAGGTAATAATTTCTAGTCTTTTTGCTTATAGGTTGATTTTTATGATTTTTCTGTTTTGACAAGTAAACTCTATAATTCCAAATATGCTTATCGGAAAGCTCGTGAGGTAGAAGCTCTTGATTGTCAGAAACCTCAAGCCAATCACCAAACCGGGAGAGAAATCTCTGATAAGTTTCTTGAGAGGATGGAGAGAGTCCGCGCTCTATATCCAAGTATTGAAAAAACTCATCAAAATAATCTATTATCCGTTTTTTTGCTTTTTTCATAGGTGGTAGCGGAGTGGATTTTTTTATACTAAAACTTCGGTAAAGTTACATTATGCGAAGTTTATTATCTCTCTTATTATAAAATAAAAAGAGAGTTTCTTCAATCCCCTGCTTATAATGGTCAAGAAAATATTGTCATTTTCATCTATATTTTTCTCCATTCCCTTTTTGCTTTCTAAAACTCAAATAGATTAATTAGTGACTCAGATATTGAGTTGGCTACATCATCTAAAAATTCGGAAATTGATTCTTGTATACCTTTAAAAAATTTATTTTTTCTTTCCCTGGCTTGATCTTCAATAATTCTCTGCCTCTTTTCCGCTTCACTCTCAAAAGATTCTTTTAAATTCTCTAATCTCTGAAAAAAAGAACCAAACGAATCCATAACTCGACTTATTAAGCTTCTTTCTTTTTCCGGGCTCTCGAATGATTCGGCAATTGCAAAATTAAAATTAATTGATATGAAGGATGCAATAAGTAGAGCTAAAAATATCTTTTTCATAATTTATTTTGAGCTTTTTCTATTCTTTTTATAGCCTCTTTTCTTCCTAATATGTAGGCCACCTCAAACGGTCCTGCACTCGCCTTCTCTCCGGTTAATGCTGCTCGCAAGGGCCATAGAAATTTTCCGCGACCATCATACTCATTTGCTTTTTCTAGCAATTTTTCCGATACAGTTTCTTGACTCCAATCTTTTATGTTAGATAATACTTTTTTAGCTTTGTCAAGTGAGTCTCTGAGTTCTTTTTTATCCATATCCTTCCACTGCAAAAGTTCAAAATCAACTTCAATCTCTTTAAAAAAATAATCGGTCACCTCGCCTATCTCTTCTAAGGTTTTTATTCTGTCTTGGTGTTCTTTTGCTATTACGGTTAACTTATCAAAGGAAAATTCTCTTCCATCTTCAGTTTTGTAAGTCGTCTTTATCCCTTTTGCTCCAAGAGCTGGCGGGTATTGATCCACTTGGTGAGTTGGGTTCAGTAAACCCCCCTTAACCAAGTAAGGAATACAAAGTTTAGCTAATCTTTCCGGATCAGCCTTCTTAATGTGAAGTGTATTTATATAGGTTAATTTCTCTTTATTAAATACAGCTCCTCCTTTTTTACACCTATCCAAACTGAATTCTTTCTCTAGTTCATTTAAAGTGAAAAACTCTCGGTCATCACCCGGACTCCATCCTAAAAGAGCTAAGAAATTAACTAATGCTTCCGGTAAAAAGCCTTGTTTTTTATACTCGGATACGGAAACAGCTCCAAATCTTTTTGAGAGTTTTGATTTGTCCGGAGCTAAAATAAGTGGTAAATGAGCGTAAGTAATACTATCGAAACCTAAGGCCTCCCCTATCAAGATTTGCTTGGGGGTGTTGGAGATGTGATCCTCTCCTCTGATTACGTGGCTAATCTTCATTTCGTAATCATCTACCACGCAGGCAAGATTATAGAGGGGGGTTTTTTCGTCTTTAGCAATAACATAGTCACCGATTATTTCCGTTTCAAAACTTACCTCCCCTCTAATTTCATCCTCAAAAACAACTGACCTCCCTTCTTCTACCTTCATTCTGATTACATAATCCCCTTCTGCAGCTCTTTTTTCAACCTCAGAATCGGATAAATTTCTGCATTTTCCGGAATATAGCGGCGCCTCTCCTTTTTCTCTCTGCCTTTCTCTCTCTTTTTCTAGCTCCTCCTCACTGCAGAAGCACTTGTATGCGTGACCATCTTTAAGTAATTTCTTAATGTATTTTTGATAAATATCCTTGCGCTCCGATTGTCGGTAAGGACCATGCTTTCCTTTTTTTAGTGGACCGTAATCACCCGTTCCGGATGGACCTTCGTCATAACTCAATCCCAACCATTCGAGACATTCAATAATATTCTCTTCATACTGACTTGTTGATCTTTCTTTATCAGTATCCTCTATTCTTAAGATAAACTCCCCGCCCTTACTTTTAGCGAAAAGGTAGTTTGCTAGTGCCATTCTGGCCGACCCGACGTGAAAAAGACCGGTCGGCGATGGTGCGAATCTTACTCTATAGTTCATAATGATTATAAGTTAAGTTTTAAATATATTTTACTCTACAGTCAGATCGGAATTCCTGTTAATTCAATACTGAATTAGAAATTCCTTA
>CAYNQG010000007.1:0-11093 GCA_964399315.1 uncultured Candidatus Saccharibacteria bacterium | reverse complement strand
ATAACTACATACGGAATTCCTGTTAATTCAATACTGAATTAGAAATTCCTTAATAACTACATACGGAATTCCTGTTAATTCAATACTGAATTAGAAATTCCTTAATATAAGCGGCTATTATTCTTCCCGCTTCCGGTTTTGCAAATCTTGTTGCCTGTTGTCTCATTTCCTCTAGTTCCTGAGGTGAGGAAAAGATAGATCTAATTCTTTCCAAAAAGAAGTGTGGAGTTAGATTATCTTCCTCCATCACAGTTGCTGCCCCTAGACCTGCAACCCTGTAAGCATTTTCAACCTGATGGTTTTGTGCCGCTTCGGGGAGCGGAATTAAAATACTTGGCTTTTTATTAGCAGCAATTTCAAAAATTGATCCCGATCCCGCCCTCGATATTATTAAGTCAGCAACCTTATAAGCATCTCCTAATTCCACTTCGTTAAAAAATGAAAATGGGTGATAATATTTTTTTAGGTCGTCGGGAAGTATTGCTTTCGCCTCTCTTTCCACCTCTTCGATGTTGCGGGCTCCGCACTGATGAATAACTTCAAAATCAATTAACAACTGAGCTAAAACTGAAAGTATGGTATCATTTATTCTTTCCGATCCCTGAGAACCACCTAAAATCATTATAATCGGCTTTTCCATAGAAAGGCCAAATCTTTTTTCCGCCCGATCTGAATCTCCTTCAGTTAATTTTTTTCTGATGGGATTTCCGACTACAAATTTCTTTTTTGAATTTATATCTTTGGTGTCACGAAAAGATACAAAAATTTCAGTAGAAAATCTAGCTACTAATCTATTAGCAAGGCCGGGAGTTGCATCGGATTCATGCAGGATAACCGGAACTCTTAAAATTGCAGCTGCTATAGTTACGGGAACCGACCCATAACCTCCCTTTGAAAAAATTAAATCAGGAGAAATTGCTAAAAAATGAAAAATAGATTGAATCACTCCAATAGGAATTTTTATTAAATCTACAATATTCAACAAAACTGTTTTTAAGGTTAGGCTCCTTCTTAATTTACCCGAAAAAATATATTTCGTCCGCAACCCTTCCCTGGTAAAACTAAAATTTGGAATTTTATCTTTTGGAGCAATGTAATACATGTCTAAATTATCACCATCGGGAAACTCTTTTTTTAAGTTTCTAATAACAGATATAAGAGGAAACACATGTCCTCCCGTCCCGCCTCCTGTAAAAATTATTCTATTCTTTTTCATTTTATGATTTGGATATATTTAGTAAAATTCCAAGTGCTGCCAGCTCTGCTATAAAGTGAGCTCTTCCGTGGCTAATAAACGGAAGTGGTATACCGGTAATCGGTAGTATTCCCGCCATTGATCCGATATGAACAAAGGCCTGGAAAAAGATCCAGAAACTTATTCCCACTGCAACTAAACTGAAAAAGCTATCTTTGTTCCTTTTTGCAATTTTAACACCTCGCCAGGCAAACACCAAAAAAAGAAGAATAAGAAGGACGCTCCCTAAAAATCCGGCCTCTTCCGCATATGCTGCAAAAATAGAATCACTCATAGCAAAGGGAAGAAAGCCATACTTTTGATTCCCAATCCCAAACCCAAGACCTGTTAAACCACCGGATCCGATCGATATTAAGGCTTGATGTGCTTGATAGGATAAGCCTTCCGTATCAACCCCCAATTCAAGCAACCCCTTGACTCGCTGCATTCTGTATGGTGACATAGCAATAAAACCAATAAGAGCAACAAAACCGCCCAACCCCATAGTAACTATATGACTCCAGGGAGTTCTGTAGGTAAAATACATAGCAAAGCCCGTCAACATTATAACAATCAAAGTGCTTAAATCGGGTTGCATTAAAATTAGACCGCTTATCAGTATACAGACAACCCCGAAGGCAATAAATGTCTCTGAAAAAAATGGTTCATCCTTGCTTTCTATATTTCTTTTCACTGATAGCCAACTGGCTAAATAAAGAATAAAAGTTAGTTTTAAAAACTCACTGGGTTGGAAAGAAACTCCTCCAACTGAAATCCATCTCGTAGCACCTCGAATAGTGAGTCCCAGTCCGGGTATAAAAACCATTAAAATTAATATTAGATTTAAAGCCAGCACCAAGGGAGCAAATTTTCTTATTGTTTCAAGTGGAATTTTATAAAGAGTAAAACCGATTAAAATTCCGGGCAAAACCCCCATTAGAAACTGTCTGAATAAAAAATAAGGTAAATTCAACTGACTAACATCCTCGGCGGTTACCGCAACTCTGGCCATGGAAACACTGGTGAAGATCATAAATCCAAGAAGTATTATCAGTCCGGAAACAATTAGTAAAATATAGTCGGGTCTTTTCTTTTTACTTACCATACTCAATTACAAATTTTTTAAACTGATTACCACGATCCTTGTAACTGGAAAACATATTAAAACTTGAAGAAGCCGGTGACATAAGGCAAATACCATTGCTGGTTTTTTTATAAGCCTTAGAAACTGCATCACTCATGCTTTCCGAATTAATAATTTCAGGAAATTCGATCTTTGCATCTTTCAACCCTTCTTCAATCTTTTTGCCGGTTTCCGGGAACAGAATAAGTGTCTTAATATCGCTTTTACCTATTTTTTTTGCGAGCTTGTTGTAATCTCCCCCCTTGTCAACTCCTCCGACAATAAGTGTTTTAACCTCTTTTAAGCTATCAATAGCTTCTATTGTTGCTTCCGGAATTGTTGCCGCTGAATCATTTATAAACCTAACTCCTTTATACTCCCCAACCACCTCCAGTCTATGAGGTAGAAAGTTAATGTTTTCAATAACCTCTATCGCTTCCTCTCGTGAAACATTGAATTGATTAACTGCTTTTATGATTGGTTCTAAATATACTGCTGAGTTCTTTAATTTCTCTTCAGGGTTGAAAGATAACTTTTGTGAATCTGCATTTTTTGCTAAATTATTGATTATTTTATCTTCTTTATTGTAAATCAATAAATCATTTTCTTTCTGGAATTTACATATATTAAATTTCGAATCAATATATTCCCGAAAACTATCGTGCTGGTCCAGATGATCTTTAAAAATATTTAAAAATATGGAGATGTGAGGGCTGCAACTTACAGTTTCTAGTTGAAAGCTGGATAATTCATATATAAAAATACCTTCTTTTTCTAAGTATTTTAAAACAGGCTCCCCAATATTGCCTAAAAGATAAACATTTTGATCGCTTTTTCGCTTTAATATATTATATATTGAGAGACAGGTTGTGCTTTTTCCTTTAGTTCCCGTTACTCCGATAACATCATCTCTTCTATAACTTAAAAATATATCCGTTTGGCTGGTGATCATCTTTTTTTTGGATCTTTTCCTGATTAAGGAAAGAGGAACTCCGGGAGATTTTATAACAACATCATAATCATCGATTGCTCGTAAATAATCTTTTCCAAAATAAGTTTCAACCGACTTCCCGTTTAGATTCTTTTCTTCTTGATCGGCAACTCCGATTGTTTTTTCCGGAAATTTGCTCTGTAGAAAAGAAAGGGTATCTCTCCCCTCTCTTCCAAACCCTAATATTAAGATTGATTTATCTTTAATACTTTTTAGCATCTTAACCCATAAGTCTAATTACTACTCCGATAATAGCGGCGAAAACACCGATTATCCAAAACCTCATAGTTACCTTGTGAGATGGCCACCCCTTTCCTTCAAAGTGGTGATGAATTGGGGCTGCTATGAACAATTTCTTCTTTCTGATTTTTTTGGAGAGTAGTTGTAGTATCACCGATCCGGATTCAATAACTAGCAAAACTCCAATAATCGGCAAAACAATCACAGAATCAGTTAAAAAAGCAATAACCGTAAGTGTTGTAGTTAATCCGAGCATCCCCGTTTCTCCCATATAAAATCTGGCCGGTGGTATATTAAACCACAAGAAAGCTAAAATAGAACCGACTAAAACCAAACAGAAAGCGGCAAGATTAATCATTCCCGACTCAATTGCAATTATTGTAAATGCAGTAAAAATAGCTGCAAAAGCTCCGCCGGAAAGGCCATCCAACCCATCAATAACGCTACCGCTGTAAGTGGCAAGCATTACCAGGATAAAGAAGGGAATGAAAAGAATTCCCAAATAGAAATTACCCACAAAAGGAATAAAAATACTGTCCATCCCTAATCTAAAATAGAACCACCAACTGCCAACTGCACCGATAGCAGTAACTAAGGAAATTCTATACTTTAGAGATAGCCCCCCACCAATATACCTCTTCATTTTTGAAAATAAAAATTTTAAAAATCCGTTTTGAGGCTTTTCTATGATTTGCAAGACATCATCAACAAGACCCACTAAAGAGGCAGCAACTAAAGTAAATAATGGAAGCCAGGTCTGATTCCTGCTTAAAAAATTTAATTTTTCAACCCAGAAATTATTGGATAAAAATGTTAAGCCATAAAATATAAATATTAGCATTAAGGGCGGCACCCAAACTAAAAGCCCCCCCAGCCTGGGTACACTTGTTTCTTTATGAGAGTGATGTTCTTTAAATACTTTTAGCTCTCGGCCATCTATGCCTTTATCTCTAACTTTATTCTTCCAAAGTTTGTGCTTGTACATAAAGTGAGTAAGTGCCGGAGTTACTGCCATTGTAGTCAAAAAAGAAACCACACCGAGGACGAAAACTTTTGTCATATTTACTACAGCTGGATCCATAATTAAATTTCGTAAGCTTTATAAGTCCAATTTATAAGTTTTTCCATCTCTTCAAATCGCTCCATTCGACCATCAGCTCCAAGTATAACATTTACTATATAACCGTCTCCTTGTTTTAAAACCATTACCAGACACCCCATAGCCTGATACGTAAAGCCGGTCTTTCCTCCGATTATATTACCATACCAATCAGGTTGACTGTTAAAGTATGTTCCGTCTAAAAATCGGTTAGTCGTTGTAACTCTATAGTGTAAATCAGATTTATGCGAACTTATGTCGTAATATCTTTTTTCCATAATATCCCAAAACAAAGGAATCTCTAACAAATGCTCAACCAAGATGGAGACATCTCTCGCTGTTGAAAGATTAATATCTCTGACCGTATCCAACCCGCTGGGATTGTGATAGGTGGTTCTCTTCATTCCCAAATCAGAAGCTGTTAAGTTCATCATTTCAATAAAGTCATCAAAATCAACATCATCGGGGGCAGTAGCAGCGGCATATGCACCACTATTATTCGATTCTAAAAGTAGTGGGTAGAGAAGCTCTTCAAAAGTTGTGTCGGTAAAAACTCGAAGATCAGCAAGATGAGAGTTGGTGAAAAAAGAAGAATCGGGAATTCCAATTGACTCAGATAGATCATAATTTTCATAAACAACCAGCGCGGTCATTAATTTAGTTATGCTGGCTATTGGCAACTTTTTATTTCTATTCCGACTAAAAAGAATCTGTTCCTGACCATCCTCAAAGTAGACTGAATAAATTGACTCAGCGCTAATGTCCGGAAGGCCGACTCCTTTATTTCGATCAATCAGGTAGTCCGGTGAGTAATTTTTATCCGGTTGACGTTGTCGAATATTATTAACTTCATCTTCATGATCACTACCCTGATCTCCGTTTAGAATAAAAAGCGGAATAACTCCCAAGAAGAGAACAAAAAGACAAATTAAGACTTTTCTGGTATTAATCTTCATCCATATTTAATTTACTAATATGTAACTCAGCTAATTGCTCTTTAGAAATATCATCCGATGGAGTTTTCATCATTAAACCACGACCATCACCCGTTTTAGGGAAGGTCATAACCTCCCTTATATTGTCCTCATTGAGAAGAATCATCAACAGCCGTTCAAAACCAAAAGCTATACCACCATGAGGAGGTGCTCCATATTCAAAGGCCTCTAAGAGGTGTCCAAATTTATTCCTTATCTCTTCTTTTGAGTGGCCTAAAACTTGAAATATTGCTTCTAACATCTTTGGGTCATGAGTTCTTATGGAACCACCCCCAACTTCATGGCCATTGAGAACCAGGTCGTATTGAAATGATTTTAGATCCTCCGTATTATTAACAACCTCTTCCGGTGTTCCTTTCGGCTTGGTGAAGGGGTGGTGCTCTGCCCTGTAACCACCTTCAAACTTTTCAAACATCGGGAAATCAACTATAAACCCAAATGCAAGCTCGTCTTCATCCGATTTATCATTTCTCAAATCCGGGCAATCAGTCCCCCATCTGTCAATTGCTTCTTTGTGAGAGATGCGGGGAAACTCTTTTTTCGTTATATTTTTGTTCGGGAAAATTTCTTCAACCAAACTAACGAACATATTTTCCACTAACTCAAGAACCTCCCCCCTATCAACAAAAGACATCTCTATATCCAGCTGAGTGAATTCTGCCTGTCTGTCTGCTCTAATATCCTCATCCCTAAAACATCTGGCAAATTGAAAGTATCTCTCAATGCCCCCAACCATAAGTAGTTGCTTATATTGTTGTGGGCTTTGAGGTAGGGCATAAAATGATCCGGGTTGTTTTCTTGACGGAACTAAAAAATCTCTCGCTCCCTCCGGGGTTGATTTGGTTAAAATGGGAGTTTCAACCTCAATAAAATCTTTTTTCGATAAAAACTGCCTCAAAAAGTGAGAGCATTTATGTCGGTACCGTAAATTGCTTTGCATTCTTTTTCTTCTAATGTCCAAATATCTGTACTTCATTCGCAAATCCTCAGAGACAGCCAAGCCATCCTCATCCAGTTGAAATGGTGGTGTTTTTGCCTTATTTAAAATATCTATTTTTTCAGCCTTCATCTCCACTCTTCCGCTAACAATATCGGAATTAATCATGCTCTCAGGTCTCTCCTTTATCTTTCCTGTTATCTCAACAACCCATTCCGGCCTCAAGTCAGAAGAACTTTCAAAATCTTCAACATTAACTACTACCTGAAGTAATCCTGTTCTGTCTCGCAAATCCAAAAATAAAATTTTTCCATGCGCTCTAACCGAATCGATCCACCCGGAAACAGAAACCTCTTCACCTATTTTATCCTCTACTTCATTGTTTAAAATTCTTTTCATTATTTTTCTAAATATTTAACTGATTTTTGTAAAATTTCCCGCGGAGTGTTATCTGTCTTTATTAGGTAATCTTTAACTCCGAGATCAAAAGCCTCTTCTTTAGTCTCCTTGTCATCGTAATTAGAAAAAGCAACGACCATTGTTTCTGAAACAACTCCATCCAATCGCCGTAGTTTAATTAGAAAAGATATCCCCGTTTCTCCCGGCAATAAAATATCCAAAAGAATAATATCCGGCTTCTCTTCCTTAACGATCTCTAATGCACGATTAACACTTGAAGCATGGTGCGCTTCAAATTCATTTTTAGCAAAGATGTCTCTATACATCTCTGCTAAAGTCGGTTCATCTTCAACAATTAAAACCTTTTTCATGTAAACTTTATTATTTTTATTTATTATACTAAATAAGATAAAAATTACAAAAAAAAGAGCGCCCTTCTGAGGCGCTCTTTTGAAAGGAGTTTTTTAATTCATTAAAAACTCAAAAATCTTATCATTTTTTTTGATATCTCTTATGTGAGCTTTAAGACGATTCAAGTTTTGATCTTCAACATCTTCCAATGATCTTCCGCTAGCTTTCATGTGCTTTTCAACCTCTTCCTCAATCTCATCCTCTGTAACTTCAATATTTTCTTCCTCCGCAATTTTATGCAAAATTATTGCAGCAGAAACATTATCCTCAGCTTTTGATCTCCACTCATCTCTTAAATCATCTTTAGTTTTATCAATTTGCTCAAGATAATCTTCAAAAGTTACCCCACTTTGCTGCAACTGCCTCTCCATCTTTGTCTCCATGTTATTAAGCTCTCTTTCAACTAAAACATCGGGGATTGGAAAGTCAGTAGCCTCGATTAGGTTTTGTACGATCTTCATCTTTAAAGATTCATCTTTTTTTGTTTCTTTCTCTGATCTTATTCCTTCCTTTATCTTTTCTTCAAGCTCTTCAAGGTTGGATACATTCGGATGGAGGTTTTGAGCAAATTCATCAGTTAATTCAGGAACCTCCTTCTCCTTAACACTTTCGAGCTTTAAATTAAAGTTAATTTTTTTGCCCGCCAACTCTTTGTTCTGACTGTCTTCCGGAATTTCAACTTCAAAATTCTTATCTTCACCAGCCTTCATTCCTAAAATTTTCTCTTCAAATCCTTTTAATGAATCAAATTGATTTGTTCCTAATTCAAAATCAAAATCTTCTTCTTCGATTCTTTTTTCTTCATCCACTTCACCGACAAAGCTAATAGTTACGTGATCGTTATCTTTCGCTTCCCTATCAACAGCTCGCGTTGTTGCTCTTGAATTCTGTATTCTTTCCAGAGTATCTTCAACCTCTTTGTCATCAACCTCAACTTCTTCATCCTCGCTCTCGGATACAACCTCTCCTGATATCTTCTTATAATCAGGCAGATCCAATTCGGGCATAGTGTAGAAGCTTGCCGTATAAACCAAATCATTTCCCGGGGCCAATTGAGTGAATTCAACTTCGGGCTGAGAAATGGCGAATAGATCTTTTTCCTTCAGTGCTTCCGGATAAGTTTTTTCAACTGCAATTCTTGCTGCTTCTTGCCAAACCTTCTCTTTCCCTACAGAATTTTCTACAACTTCTCGAGGAGCATTTCCGGGCCTAAATCCCTTTATATCCATCTCTTGTGATAAATTTTGAACAGCTCGGTCAACATACTCTTCAAAATCATCCGTTTCGATTGTAACTTTTAATTCTTTTTTTGAATTTTCCTTGTCTTCTAAATTTATTTTCATAATAGATTAACTTATTTTAAAACTATAGTAAGAATAACATATAGAGGTAAAGTTTCAAACTGATTATAAAACTAATCCTTGATAAATTCTTCCAACTTATAGACATCACCAGCACCAATAATAACCAAAATATCACCATATTCTAAATCCTCTCTTAGATTATCGGCAATATCTTTTAGGCTACCCCGCAGATAAACAGCTTTTGTTTTCTCGGTTAACTCTTTTGAATTTATCCTACTTTTAATATCCGCCTTCTCTCTACCGGGAACACTGTAAATATCAGTTACAAAAAGAGTTGCATCCGCTCTTTTGAAAACATCCCTAAAACTATCCTTTAAATGCAAGCTTCTTTGATATTGATGAGGTTGGAAGACAGCCTTTATTTTTTTATCGGGATATTTTTCTCTACAAGCATCCAAAACGGCTTGGAGCTCTGTGGGGTGGTGTGCGTAGTCAGAAATTAGTGTCTGCTCATTACCCTTCACAGTGACTTTTTTTTGTTCAAATCGCCTCCAAGTCCCCTTAAAACGAGAAAGTCCACTCAGTACAGTTCCCTCTTTCAACTCTAAAACCTCCCCTAACTTAAAAACGGCTAATGCATTTTCCAGATTGTGGTCACCGGGAACTTTTAAAACGCTCTTAACTTTGTCGGCAATATTTTCTTTTTTAGAAAATTTATGAGTTTCTCTATCTGTTTTCAGCTTTTTTAAATTCTGATCTTCTCCGTTCAAAATTACCCTTCCTCCTTCTTTTATCTTTTTTAGATAATTTTGAAAGGTGTCGACCAGATCGGATAGGCTTTTGTAGTAATCCAGATGCTCCAACTCCAAGTTGGTTAAAATAGCTATATCCGGATTGTAATTCAAGAGCGACCCTTGCCACTCGTCGGCTTCTATCAGTAGATATTTTGAATCTCCTTTTTTATAATTTGAGTTATCAAATTCGGTCAACTTGGTTCCGACAATAACCGTCGGGTCCAATCCGGCCTCTTCCATCATCAATCCGGCCATGGAAGTTGTGGTTGACTTTCCGTGAGTTCCGGAAACCGCTATCGTAAAGTAATCCTTGGTCAATTCACCTAGAGACTCCGGATAGCTGAAAAGATCAATACCCAGCCTCTCTGCCTCTTTTCTTTCCGGATTATCTTCCGGAACGGCCGGGGAAAAGACGACCCGGTCAATATTTTTATTTATATTTTTTCTACTGTGATTTATGGAAATTTCCGCCCCTTCATCGATTAAATCTTGAATTAATTCACTATTACTCAAATCGGAACCGGTTACTTTGTAACCATTAAAAAGGAAATGTCTTGCCAAGGCGGAAACCCCTATTCCCCCGATACCTATAAAATGGATATACATATTAATCTACTTTAAAACTTTTAACTCGCTCATATGACGGACCACCTTTTTTTAGTTTGCTGGCCATCAATTCAAAAGAATCCACATTAAAATTATAATTAATATACTCATCTTCCAAAAGAGGTATCTCCTCCCTACTCATCCTCTTGAAGTTAAAAGATTTTACTCTACCCAAGGTTATATGGGGCTTAAATTGGTCGTAATCGGGACTATAATTAATCCATTTGGAGTTTTTTAAGACTTCATCCACTTTTTCTTTTAGTTTTTCAAGCCCTTCACTGTTTACAGATAACCAAATCAGCTTAGCCTCCCTCCTATTGGGCTGATAAGAGATCTCTTCCGGAAATATCTCAAACTTGGAGAAGTTAATCTCTTCAAGCTCTTTTGTTAGTCCTTTTACAAGATCTTCTTTGGTCGGTCCCAAAAAAGCCAAAGTTATGTGCAGATTTTCTTTAGAAACCCATTTGACCGGATCGGTCTCAAAATTCATCTTTATCTCCTTTTGCCTGTCGGCAAGAATCTCTTTAAAATCGTCCGATAAATTTATAGCTATGAATAATCTCTTCATCTATTTTCAAATTATTTACTATTGAAAAGTATGTTAAATTATATCAAAACAATTGAATTTAACAACTTAATAATTTAAATTTTTCTGAAATATGGTAAAATAATAGACAATGAAAAAAGCTTTATTGCAAGAAAAGTTAAAGAACTCCGTAAAATGTAAAAACTGTGCTCATTTTTGCGTTTTACCTGAAGGAAAGACGGGAATTTGTCAAGTAAGAAGGAATATAAACGGAGAAATATTTGTTCAAAACTACCAAAAATTAGTTGCACTGCAAATAGATCCGATTGAGAAAAAGCCCCTCTACCACTTTCAGCCGGGAACCGATACCCTTTCGATAGCCGCTGCGGGATGCTCTTTCAGTTGTAAAAACTGCCAAAACTGGCACTTGTCAC
>CAYNQG010000006.1:0-21196 GCA_964399315.1 uncultured Candidatus Saccharibacteria bacterium | reverse complement strand
GATAAAACGGCAACGTTTATCCCCAACTCAACAACTGACTCTTTAGACATTTTACCTTCTTCTCCTTTTAAAAAATCGGTTATCTCTTTTTTAATCTGTGGTATTTTTTTTCTGGTCATCTAATTTTAGATATTATCTATAAAAACTTACTTAAAATTAATTGTACTTTTTGAAGTATATCAAAAATAAAATAAAAATAAAATTAAAGTAAAAAAACAAAATTAAACTAAGTTAGTAGTTCAGCTTAGCGGTGTGTCGATAATTTTTAATAAATCGTAGCTATTGTTAAATCAAAAATCACCTCCGAGGAGGTGATTTTTGTCGCACCCCGCTTCTCATAAAAAATCTGAGAATTTTTCAAGTGGGTGCCTCAGCTTTAGCCCACGGGCTAAAGATCATATGCGGCTCCCTTAAATGTTGATGTGTCAGACTTTATGTAAACGAGGTGCAATTTGAGTATAGCTTTTTTTAAGAATTTTTCAAGATGTCTGCAAGCTGACCCAGGAAAGAAACAACAGCCGGTGGAGCTAATAGAGAATAGCTCTCTACTCCCTCGTCATCTTCAACGGTCCATGGAACTTCCTTGATTTCAACCTCACCGTTTTCACTTTGACTGTACTTGTATTCCGGGGTAAGTTCGTATTCAGCTACATAGTCATCAGCTTTTTCTACCGGGACAGAATTACGAACCAATACTTTGGGAATTCCGTGTAATTGAAAAGCTTGTTTAATTAACTTCTCATCTAGATCGAGCCTATCTCTAAGTGGTTCAATACCTTTTTCATCCCCTTCCTTTCTAACCATCCTAACTTCATTACAGTCCGGATTATCACACAGCAGATGAAATTCGTCTTCATCTTTATCGTATTCCACTTTGGAAGTCGGGAACAGTTTGAGATTTCTGGAGGTGTTGCATTCGGGGCAAACTTTTCTGTACTTGATCCTCTCATCAATTACATTTTCAGGGACATCCAAAAGAGCGAAAATATCAACGTCCTCCCTGTATCCGATTAGATCTCTAAAGAATAAGGAGTAGCTTATTTGGTCCATATTTCGAGGAAAGCCGTCAATGAAGAGAACTTTTCTGCCTCGCTTTTGAATCTCTCTTTTAATTAAAGTTAAGATAAGGGGGGTCGGAAGTAGCGACTCAGTGCTTCTACCTTCCAATCTGGCAATAATCTCATCAACATCAATCCATCCTCTATAATTATCTTCCAAAAACTTAATGAGCTCCTCTTTTTTTTCGTCGTCTTTCAGCTCTTGATCAACTTCTCTTATCATGTCACCCACCGAAAAATGCTCAACGTTGTCTTTTCCTAAAACATCTGCAATCATCTTTGAATAAGTCCCTTTTCCGGCACTCTTTTTTCCGAGCAAGTAAACCACGAAGGTATTATTTTCAAGAAATTCTTTGATTTCTTGAATATCTTTACCGGCCTTAAACTCAAAATATTTAAGACGTTCTTCCGGATCGGAAAGATCAAATCCGGGATCATCTTCCATCTTTGTTTTGTGTATTGGGAATTCTATTCCTTTCATATCTTTTTATTTTTATAGTTTGTATTTAATAATATTTTACCTCCTAAGAGGTTTGCCACCCTCAATAACTTCCAAAGCCTCTTCCGGCGTATCAACGACTTTAATCAATTCCAAGTCCTTGCGACTTATGGTTTTATATCTATCCAATAAAGAATCTTCAAGCCATTCAAGCATCGGCTCCCAAAAGTTTTTGCCGACGACAACCACGGTTACCGGCTGGGGCAATTTCTTTGTCTGCATCATGGTTAACATCTCAAAAAGCTCATCCAGAGTTCCGAATCCGCCAGGAAAGAAAACATACCCGTACGAAGCAAAAGAAAGCATTACTTTTCTAGTGAAAAAATAATGAAATCCAACTGACTTTTTAAGATAATCATTGGCTTTTTCTCCTTCGTCAAGAAGCTGAATGTTTATACCAATTGACTGTCCGTCGTTTTCATAGGCGCCACGATTAGCGGCCTCCATTATTCCCGGACCACCTCCGGTTACCACGGCATAGTCTTTTTCAACCAAAAGTTCAGCTAATCGCCTAGCCTTTTGATAATTGGGGTTATCTTCTTCAAACCTACTCGATCCAAAAAAGGAAACTGACTTCTCGAAATCAGCTACAAATTGAAAACCCTCTACAAATTCAGCCATTATCCTGAAAATCCTCCACTGAAAAGTCTCTCTAAAATCTTTTTCCGGAAAGGGGAAATATTTTTCTTCAAAATTTTCTTTATCTTTTTTCATGATTTTTATTTTATCATTTTTTAACCGTTTTTCAAATTATATTAATTTTAGCACTAGAAGAGAACGAAGAAAAGTTGTTTGCTAGTAGAGGAAATATAATCTATTATATAAATAAATAGTAGTATATAATAATTCTGTAAAATGAAATTAATTGTTGGGCTTGGAAACCCGGGGCAAAAATATAAAGAAACACGCCACAATATTGGCTTTCAAGTTCTGGACTGTTTCAGAAAAAAGGAAGGTTTTCCCTGTTTTAGAATGGATAAAAAATTTAACGGACTTACTTCACGAAAAGAGGAGGTTACCCTATTGAAACCGCAAACCTATATGAATAAATCCGGAATTTCAGTTTCTAGCTTCTCTCATTATTATAAGGTGGATCCGAAAGATATATTAGTAATTCATGACGATGCCGACTTTGATCTCGGAAGAGTTAAAATAGATAAAAACAGAAGCTCCGGTGGTCACAACGGAGTTCAGTCAATAATAAACCATCTGTCAACCAAAAATTTCTGGAGAGTTAGATTCGGAATATCTACCGGAAATAAAAAAGCCGGCGATATAGCTTTGCAAAAATTCCCAAAAGAAAAGAGGGGTTTAATTGAAAAAATTACCGAAAAAACAGTTAAAGAGATAAAAAAAGGGTTATCGAAGTCTTTTGAAAAAAAGTCGATTAAAGAAAAAGACTGAGCCTTTAAGCTCAGTTTTTAGCTCCAATGACGGGTATCCCCGAAAAAGAGATATTCTTTAACGAGTAATATTAGCTTTTTAAAGATTCTGCTCACCTCCTTTTTTTCCTTGAGGTTATCTGCGAAGTTTTGCCAGAAATTCGAAAACGAATTCCGGGCAAAATACGAATAAGCAGGTTCGGAAACAAAAAAATAATGAAAGGAGGGATATAAGGAGGAATTTTGTTTCTTTTATCCGATCAAGCTCTCAAAGAGAATTTGATCAGATGAACCCTTCGCAGATAATCTCAAAGATCAAAGTGATTGTATTATATTACATATCTTTCATTTGTCAAGTCTAGTCCTACTTTTCCTTAAAAAGTGGTAAAGAACTCCTTTTAAGGCATGAAAGAATTAATAATAAAAGATAGAGTGATTGAGCTGAGAGAGGTTCGACCTCTCACAATTAGACCTCTCACAATTATGAAAGGTGTTGCAAGGGTTGGAAATTGTTTATTTTATTTTACAAGCAGGGGTTTTAATGATAGCATTTTTAAGCTGATTTGATTTATTTTACAAAAAACATATGAAATTAATTCTAGTCGAGTCGCCTACCAAATCAAAGACTCTCAGTAAATTTCTGGGAGATGAGTATAAGATACTCTCTACAAAAGGTCATATTAGAGACTTACCCCAGAAAAAGCTGGGAGTTGATGTAGGTAGTGATTTTGAACCGGATTACGTAATACCTAAAAGACAGAAAAAGACAATCAAAAATTTAAAGAAAAAACTTTCCGGTGCAGATAGCGTTATTCTCAGCACCGATCCGGATAGAGAAGGAGAGGCTATCTCCTGGCACCTTAAAGAGGCCTTAGGTTTAAATGAATATCAACGAGTATCTTTTCATGAGATTACAAAAGAAGCAATTCTTGAAGCACTTGAAAACCCCAGGGATATAGATGAAGACCTGGTAAATGCTCAACAAGCAAGACGTGTTTTGGATAGACTGGTAGGATATAAACTTTCCCCTCTTTTGTGGAAGAAAATTTATCGAGATTTTTCACTTTCGGCGGGAAGAGTTCAGTCGGTTGCACTTAGATTAGTAGCGGAAAGAGAGAAAGAGATTAGAGCCTTTGATCCGGTTACTTACTGGCTGGTTTACGCTCACTTAGAAAATGGAGGCAATTTTAGATCAAGGCTAATAAAGATAGATGGAGAGAAGATTTCAAAACCGGGCATTACGGAGAGCGAAGAGTTTAAGAAAATAAAGAAGAAGCTGAAAGATAGAGAAACCGAGTATAAAGTAAAAGAAGTTCGGAAATCAGAGAAAAAGAGGAGTCCTTATCCGCCATACACAACCAGCACTCTGCAGCAAGATGCCTCAATAAGACTTAACTACTCTTCCAAATATACGATGAGACTAGCCCAAACTCTTTACGAAAAAGGTCTCATCACCTATCACAGAACCGACTCCTTCAATCTTTCCAAATCCTCGAAAGCCGCTGCTAAAAAGATTATTAACAGCAACTGGGGTAGTAAATATTACAAATCAAGAAATTTCAAATCAAAAGGCAGAAGTCAAGAAGCTCACGAAGCAATTCGGCCAACCAACCCGAAAAATAAATCAATAAAAGGTAAAAAGCAAGAACAAAAAATTTACGATCTTATTAGAAGAAGATTTTTAGCTTCTCAGATGTCATCAGCCCTAATTGAAAGAAAAAAGATTGATGTAAAAGCGGGAGAATATCTACTGAGAGCTTCCGGTCAAAAGATTCTTTTTGATGGATTTATGAAAGTTTACCCGATTAGAATGAAAGAACAGAGTCTACCCGATGTCTCCAAGGGAGATATTTTGGACTTAGGTAAGTTAGAGACTCAGAAAAAGGAGACCACTCCCCCGGCTCGTTATAGTGAGGCATCATTGATTAAAGAGCTGGAGAAAAATGATATTGGAAGACCATCAACTTACGCCCCGACTATTGCAACAATTCAAAGTCGAAACTATGTTGAGAAAATAAAGAAGAAGCTGCATGCTACCGACATAGGGATAGTAGTATCAAATATGCTTACCGAACATTTCCCGGATATAGTCGATATGGAATTTACCGCTAAAATGGAAGAGAAGCTGGATAAAGTTGCAGAAGGCAAAGAAGAGTGGAGAAAGATGATTAAAGAGTTTTACGAACCCTTTATTGAAAAAGTTAAAGATAAAGAAAAAAACTTAGAGAAGCAAAACATACTTGAAGAGACGGATAAAGATTGTCCTCAATGTGAAAAAGGGAAAGTAGTAATAAAGCTAGGTAAAAACGGTAAATTCAAAGCCTGCAGCAGTTTCCCCGACTGTGAATATACGGAACCGATGGACGAAGAAAAGAAAGAGATCAAAAGAATGAAAGAGGAGTTCGGCTCAAAGAAGTGTAGTGAGTGCGGTTCAGAAATGAAGCTTAAGCAAGGTAGATACGGTATGTTTTGGGGTTGTACAAATTATCCGGACTGCAAAAATACGGAAAAATTAATTAAAGAAACCGATATTGACTGCCCAAAATGTGATGATGGAAAAATAGTTAAAAGGGTAAACAGAAGAGGAAAACTCTTCTGGGGTTGTAACAACTATCCGAAGTGTAAGTTTGGAACCAACTATCGCCCCACCGGAGAAACTTGCCCTGAATGTAATTCGATAGTAGTTGAAAAGAAAGGTAAGAAGGTTTGCTTGGATAAGAAGTGTGACTATAAAGAGTAATTGCGGGCTTCTAACCGACAACTACCGCCCTTCCGGGCGGTTTTTTATATAAAAAAGAGAGCCCTTTAGGCTCTCAACTTACTTGGGCATCTTACCTCTTAAAAGCACAACGGTCAAAGCAAGCCCGAGAACGGAACAGCCGATCATGACGGGAAGCATTATGTTTATAATTATCTCCCCCACATTAACCACCTCCTTATGTAAAGATACTAAGGGGACTCCTTTCTGTCAAAAGTTAAAGCTTTATCTTCACTTCCCGGTATAGGCATGTAGATAAAAAGAGAGCCTTTTGGCTCTCTAAATTTACTTCTTAACTCTATCAAAGACAGCGATTCCGGAAACGGTAATTAGCGAAACACTGCTAAAAATTAAAAAAGAAGCTCCCATATTCAGCGGATTGTCGACTAAGGACAGGAATCCAAAAACTGTACCCGACATAGCTAATGCAGCAGTAAGTAAAACTGGGAAAACTCTCATAAAAACACCCCCTTTATCCGAGAAGATGTTAACATATAGAAAAAAATTGTCAAAAGAAAAAGAGGCTTTTTTAAGCCTCTTCAAGTAGTTTGAGAAGAATGGGGAGCTTGTAAATAACCCACCCGGTTAAAATAAATCCGGTAAGATTGAGAGTTATTAGATAAGCCGGGAATCCGCTCATCGTCGCTACTAGATTTTCAACCCAGACAACCATTGTAAAAATCAAGAAAATTCTTACTGCTTTCAGTAATAAATTCCACATTTATTAAACCCTCCTCTTTTTTATAGAACTACCTTTTTTATATTATACAATTTATTTTTCATATGTCAATAAAATATTATTGCCGTTACGGCCAGCAACAACAAGGCAAACCAGACAAAAACCGCCAATCCGGTTAAAAATTTTGCTTTGTATATCTCCCAACTGGTTCGTGGTGATATTTTTTGAGCTAAGAAAGTGACAACTCCGGCTAAATTAATTGAAATTAAATTTACCGTAAAGAGAAGGAGGGCCATTTGAGCCATTGACCAGAAACCGGCTCCCATCAACATTCCGAAAACGACAAGTGGAGGTAGTAGAGATACTGCTACCATCACCCCGGCTAAAGAAGTTAAGGTGCCGGTTGTGAAAGAGAGGGCGGCAACCACACCTGAAGAAAGAGATACTAGAAGATCGCCCAAATCAACCACTCCCCTCATCGCTATTTCCGGAGCGTCGGGGTTAACTTCAAAAAATAATCCGATCAACAACGAAATGAAAAAGCTTATTGAAATTCCGACTATCAGAGTTTTAACCGATTCAAAGGAAAGTTTAAAATCCCCTAAAACAACTCCCAGCGAAAGCCCCATTGACGGACCCAGTAGTGGTGCAATTATCATAGCTCCGACTACCATCGGGATATTTCCCTTAACCAGCCCCACAGCCCCGACAATCGAAGCAAGAACTATAAGCGATACATATGTCTTGTTAAGTTTTGAATTCCCTGAAACGTCGGCATACAGTTCTTCCCTATTTATTCTTTCCGGATTCTTTTGACCATTCTCTCTCGCCTTTCTTTCCTCCTCGTCTTGGAATCTCGGAATTGACGCTTCAACAGGAAGTATAACGGTTCTAAAGCCTTCAATTTCAGAAAATTCATCTTCAAGGCTGTCTAAAAAGTCTTCTATTTTTTCAGCAACCACAAGAGCTCTGATTAAAATCTTCTTTTCCGATATCCGATCGTACCAAAATTCATCTATACAAGAAGCCCTCATCAGTTCATCGGCCTTTGTTTTTTTACTTAGCGGCAAGAATATTTTAACTAATCTTAAATTCATTTTAATTTAATTTTATTTATAACTATTTTAGCAAATAAATATATCTCTGGCTAATTCTTGCTTATCTAATTTAATTTTATATAATTACCTAATAAGAAATAAAAATAATTTATGGAAGGAGGGTTGGTTAAAAATAAATTAACTAGAGAAGAAAAGAAGAAAATATGGAAGAAGATAAACGGTGGTTATTCACCGGAAGAGGTTGATGTTAAAAATAATAAATTAGAAGAAAAAGAAGGCAATCCCGATACTCAAGAGAAAAGATTAAAAAAAATTGAGGAAGAACATCGAAGGCTTCGAGAAGAAGTTCGCCGCCTTAAAGAAATGATTAGAAAAGGAGGGAGTAAAAAAAATGAATCCTTGCCAGATCCAAGTAATAATCTTAAAGAGGGTGGAGAATTAAAGCATTCAAGTCAGATAACACCTCCGGAAACCAGAAGGGATTTTTTCAATTCTTTTAATCAAAAATTTGGAGAGGATGTCTGTAGTGAAATAGAGGTTGTAGAGTTATTGGAGGATAAAATAGTTACTCCCGGGGAATTAGTAAGCTGGATTGAAAGCAATCGCTACGCCAACTCCTCGCATTGCGAAAATAAATTTAATAAATTTGAATTTGTAGAAAAGTTACAGCAGCAATTGGAGTTGCTGAGAGAAGTAAAAACAAAAAGAGAATTTAAAAAAGCCCGCGAAAGGGCTTTAGTGGTCCTCATAAAATTAATTAACAAGGATTAGCTAAGAAAGTCTTTTAACTTCATTAGAACGGTTCTCTCGAACCGTTCTTTTTCTTCTAATTTTTGTGTAATATATTTTTGCGCCTCCTGAATTTCCGGAATGTAGACATGCTCTAATGAGTTAACTCTTCTTCTAGTAGCCTCAATCTCCTTTGCTAGGAGTTTAATTTTTTGCTCTAAAGTAGCATATTCGATAATCGAATCGAGCATCTCAAAGGCTTTCTTTTGAGACTTTTCTAAATTATAATCTCCCGCCTTCTTACTAAAAGGAGCATTGCTTATCTCCTCTTTATTCAAAAAATCATATTCCTCTACCCTAACTCCCATAATATTTTTTTCCTGCTTTTCAAGCTTTGCATCCGGAATATGAGCAACCAAAGCATCAATCTCATTTTTTCCAAGATTATTTTCGGCCTTAAGATAATCCATGAGCATCTCGGGAGTGTTTTCTTCAATATCACTCCTTATTTTTTGAAGCTCTTTTACATGAGACAAAAACTCTTGGATTAAGCTATCCAGTTTATTTTTCAGAAGTCTATGCCCAGACTCGGCAACTTCTCGCTTCTTTTTAAGCTTTAGGAGTTCTTGTCTTGTTGGATTAATTTTCTTTTTCATCTAGATATTTCTCAATTTTATCGTCTTTTATTCTCTTGAGTTCTTCTCTAGGTAATACATCTAAAACCTCCCAACCGATATCTAAAGTATCTTCAATTTCTCTATTCTCATCTTCTGCTTGGGTTAAAAACTTCTCTTCAAAAAGATCGTTGAATTCTAAGTAAGCCTTATCCGTGTCAGAAAGAGCGGATTCACCTAAAATGGTAGCCAACTCCTTAACTTCTTGCCCTTTTGCGTAAGCCGCAAAAAGCTGATTGGAAAGTCCGTCATGATCATCTCTTGTTTTTTCATCCCCTATTCCTTCATCTTTCAACCTGGAAAGACTGGGTAATACGTTTATCGGAGGATAAATTCCTGATTGGTGTAAACTTCTATCCACCATTATTTGTCCTTCAGTAATATAACCTGTTAAATCAGGAATCGGATGCGTTTTGTCATCTTCCGGCATTGTCAAAATTGGAATTTGAGTTACTGATCCCGGCTTGTCTTTAATCATTCCCGCTCTTTCATAAATACTTGCCAAGTCGGTATAGAGATATCCGGGATAACCTCTTCTTCCGGGAACCTCTTTTCTAGCTGCAGAAATTTCACGAAGCGCTTCACAGTAGTTAGTCATATCGGTCAAGATTACCAAAACATCTCTTCCTTTTTCAAAAGCAAGATACTCAGCGGCAGTAAGTGCCATTCGTGGCAAAGTTACCCGCTCTACAACCGGGTCGTCGGCCGTATTCATAAATAAAATCGCTCTATCGAGGGCTCCTGTTTTTTCAAGTTCATTTACAAAAAATTGCGACTCTTCAAAGGTAATTCCCATCGCTCCGAAGACAACTGAGAAATCTCCTTCCATTTTTGCCTGCCTAGCAATCTGGGTAGCAATTTTAGAGTGAGGTAGACCAGCTCCAGAAAAAATGGGAAGCTTTTGTCCTCTGACTAAAGTATTAAGTCCATCAATTGCAGAAATTCCGGTCTGCAGAAAGTCATCCGGAAATTCTCTGGAAAAAGGATTCATCGGAGATCCGTTAATATCTACTGATTTATCAGCGATAGGTTTTGGATGTCCGTCAAGAGGTTCGGCAGCCCCATCAAAAACTCTCCCCATCATATCCATGCTAACATCGAGTTTCATGGTCTCCCCCAAAAAGACGGCTTCCGCCTCTTCAAGCTCCATTCCTCTGGTCTCTTCAAACATCTGAACTAAAGCTTTTCCTTCGGATGCTTCCAAAACTCTTCCCATCCTCTCTTCTCCATCGGCTGTCTTAATTTTTACCAATTCCTCATAGCTGACTTTTTTAACTCCGTCAACCAGAACAAGAGACCCGACAATTTCTTTTAGTCCTTTGTATTTTACCGGCATAATGTTTTAATTTTTAATTTCGAATTTCGAATTTCTAATTTATTCTTCTTTATTTCTTATTTCTACAACCTTTCTTTTTTCATTCATGTTCAAAACCTTTTCAACCTCCCCGCCGTCGCTAATCATCTGCTCTCCTTTTTTGTAAAAACTTAAAATTGCATTCAACATATCCGCTTGCTTCCGGAGAGAGGAGTAAGTATCAATATCATCAAAGGCATTTTGCATCAGGAAATCCTCTCTTAATAATTTAGCGGTTTCCATGACCAGCTTATCCTTTCCGGAGAGAGCTTCGAAACCTACCAGACGAACAATCTCTTCCAACTCTTCTTCTTTTGACAAAATCCTCATAGCCTCAGTTCTATTTTTTCTAAATTCTTCTCCCACTTCTCTATCTAAATATTCTGACAAATCTTCCGTATATAAGGAATAACTACTAAGCCAGTCAATTGCCGGGAAATGTCTAGCGTTAGCCAGTTCATCGTCAAGACTCCAAAATACTTTAGTTGTTCTTAATGTATTTTGAGTGACCGGCTCGGAAAGGTCACCTCCGGGAGGCGAAACAGCTCCGATCACAGTAAGCGAACCTTCTTCATCTCTTCCCAAGCACTTTACTTGTCCTGCTCTTTCGTAAAAAGCAGCAATTCTTGACCCTAAGTAGGCGGGATAACCTTCTTCACCCGGCATCTCTTCTAACCTGGCGGACATCTCCCTTAAAGCTTCCGCCCATCGGCTTGTCGAGTCGGCCATAAGGGCAACGTCTAACCCCATATCTCTAAAGTACTCAGCAATAGTAATTCCGGTATATACACTCGCCTCTCTAGCCGCAACCGGCATATTTGATGTATTGGCAATAAGAACAGTTCTTTCCATAAGTGGATTTCCTGTTTTTGGGTCCTCTAATTCAGGAAACTCCTGAAGAACCTCGGTCATCTCATTACCACGCTCACCACAACCAATAAATATAATTACATCTGCATCAGACCATTTAGCTAACTGGTGCTGAATAACAGTTTTACCGGATCCAAACGGCCCGGGAACACTTGCGGCACCACCTTTTGCAACCGGAAAGAAAGTATCAATAACTCTTTGCCCGGTAACTAATGGAGTAGAAGGGAGGAGTTTGCTATCGGTAGGTCTAGGACTTCTAATCGGCCAATCGTGAGCCATTTTGACTTGTTTTTCACCGTCTTCGGTTTCAATTTCAGCAACAGTTTCTGTTACATCAAAAGAACCTTTCTCAATAGATATCAATTCACCTTCCAGATTAGGAGGAACCATTACCTTGTGAGTAATAGTCTCTGTCTCTTCTACTATACCTAATACTTGTCCGGCTACCACCTTGTCCCCTTCCTTCGCTTTCGGTTCAAAATCCCACTTTTTAGATTCATCGAGAGCGGGAACTTCAACACCTCTGGGTATAAAATCACCTGCCTCATCAGCAATAGCACTGAGAGGTCTTTGAATTCCATCATAAATCGAGGTTAAAAGTCCGGGCCCCAATTTTACGGATAACTGTTTTTTAGTTCTCTTTACGGGCTCGCCCGGTCCTACACCGGAAGTTTCTTCGTATACCTGAATTGAGGCCTCGCCTTCTCTCATTTCAATAATTTCACCGGCCAAACCTTCGTTACCAACCTTAACAACCTCGTAAATGGAGGCGCCTTCCATGTTTTTAGCCACAACCAGCGGTCCTGAGACTTTTGTTATTACTCCTGTTTTACTTTTACTCATATTATTTATTATTTATCGTTAAGTTATTCTGAGTCCAAAAATGAACCGGAAACTGCCCCTCCCAAAGCTTTTTCAACTTGTTTTTTTAGGGCGGTTTTCTCCTGCGCGTCTTTCAGTCCGGGTAAAACCACAACCCCCAAACCACCGGAAGATATTAGATCTTCGGTAGTAAAAATAAGGTCATGACTCTCCTTGAGCTCTTCTATAAGCTCCTCCGTTTCCTTCTTATTTTTGGATTCAAAACAATCGAATCCCAAGAGTTTGAAAACTCTATAATAATTTGTTGGTCCTATGAAAGCTATGTTGCTCATATACTTCTAAGATCTTCAACTAAATTCTTAATTTTTTTAGGACTAAATTCAATCTCCTTGCCGGTAATAATAGTTCTTATCTTTTTTTCAGCTCGCCACTTCCTCATAAAGAAAGTGAAAACGGGAGCGAGTCCCTGATTTTTTTTCTTATTTTTAAATACGAAATTATCTTCCAGCTCTTTAATTTTTTTATCCTTAATTTCTCCCTGATAACTATCTAATATACCCCTGTACTCTTCAATAAATTTTTCAACATCTTTATCCCCTTTAGAAAACTCTTCCAGTTTGTTCAGATGGACTTCGGTCAGGTAATCGTCAAGCTTAGCCGGGCTATCAATTTCTTGAGCCTTGCCGATTTCTTCTTTAAATTCATCAACCAACTCCTCTTGTCCCTTACCCCAATCAACCAGTGAACCCGAATCGAGATTAAACACCTCTCTCTTTAAAAAGACCCTTAAATTAACTATATCCGCCCTCAAAGAGTAGAGGTCTTTAAGCTCCTCAGCTCCCATCTTTACGAGTTCGTTAGCTAAAAAAGATTTCTCCTTTTCGAAGATCTCTTCCAGATTGCTCGACTCCACAGCCCAACGGCCGTAATCAGTGTCCTGAAGAATATCCATTGCTCCCTGTTTATCTTCAGCGTTGATCATTCGATCAAAATCTATCTGATCGGCAATATGTTTCTCAATTGCATTAAAGTAAGAATTCAAAAACAGGTATTTCATAAGTCTCCGAAAAGAAGATTAATAAACTTTTTCTTATCTCGACTAATTTGCCTATCTAAAATCTCCTCCAAGGTGACCTCTAATTTCCATCTACCTCCTCGAACTAAAAATCCTTCCTTGAAATCCAGCTCTCTCGCCAGTGGCTCTTTTTCAACTCCCGCCTCCTTTAAAATAGCGGCTAATTTTTCTTTTTTTCCCTTGGGAACCAAAATTTCAGAAGCCTCTTTCAGCAGATCCTTTTCTTCTTCCAGGCTGCTCAGATAGATATCCTTCTTTTTTTCTATAGGTAGATCCTCCAACTTGCTCAAGATCTCTTCTTTAGCCTCCTTTAAAAGCTCTTTTTTAAGTTCCAGCCTCTCCATCTTTAAATCAAAAGCCTTCTCTCTCTCTTTTTTAGTTAGAAGATCTCTCTTTCTCTCCTTGAGCTCAGTCTCTAAATCGTTTTTAATCTCTTCCAACTCCGCTCTCTTTCTACTATCCAAGTTCTCCAAAGCAGTCTTGTGCTCTCTCTTAAGAGCTAGTTCTTCTTCTCTCTTTTCATCTTTTACTTTAGCTAGTAAATCTTCAAGTGGCATAAATTTAAACGGTTATTCCATTGAGAATAAGAATAGTAAGTAGAAGCGAGATAACGGCGTAAGTTTCAACCATTGCAGAAAGAATAATGGCTTTACCTGCTTCTTCAGGCTTTTTAGCTAAGGTAGAGATACCGGCAACTGATACCTTACCCTGTAAAACAGAGGAAAGAAGTCCGGCAATGGTGATAGGAAGGCAAGCTAAAAGAATTTGCCAACCGGCGCTAGTAGAAACAGTTACTACTTCGTCTCCGAATAATCCTATTTCCTGCAACACTAAAACTGCGGCTAAAAATCCGTAAATACCCTGTGTACCCGGCAAAACCTGGAGCAAGAGCGCTTTACCAAATTTTTCCGGCTCTTCGGAAATAAGTCCGGCTGCAGATCTTCCGACTTCAGAAAGTGAAATTGCAGAGCCCACTGACGGTAACGTTACTGCCAATCCGGCTCCACCTATGGCGAGAATAAGTCCTAATTCCATATGCGTTAAATAATTATTTATTTTTAATAATTTCAATAAATCGACCTTGCTTCGAAAACGGCTTCAATCTTCTACCACCCCCCTCCATGAACTTGGCGAAAAACTCCACAAATTGAAGTCTTGCTGCATGGATAAAGCTACTGAGGGCGTTGATAAGAAGATTTGCAATGTGTCCGAAGACTAATACAAATCCGGCGACGACGACATTCAGTCCCGCAACCGGAATCATCTCCATAAATATACCGGCAATCATATTGATCGTCATGGCGATAATTCCCGTGGCGAGACCCAAGGCTAAAAGCCTGGAATAAGATAAAACATCAGAAAAATATCCGATAAGATCATACAGGGATCCAAATCCGGATAAAGCTCTTCTGAATATTGATTCTTCTTTTGAAAATATAATGTTAAGAACCATCATGGTTAAAATAGCTCCTATCAAAACCATAAACTCTTGAGTGAGGGCGAAGAGTCCAATTCCTAAAAAGAAGACAACTGACCCTCCCTTAGCACCAAACGCAGTCTCTTTATCACCTTGTTTTAAGTGCCAAAACATACCGACTAAAAGGCCTACGAATATCTGAATAATTCCGAATACGGAAACTAAATAAAGCACTTCAATAGGGTCATCAACCGCATCTACGAATCTGAATCCCTGGAAAAGATCGGTTCCAAAAAAAGTCCCGGTGAAAAGGCCGGCCAATACGGTAAATATTCCGGCAACTATAAATAAATCAAAAAAACTTTTCGAGTCCTTTAGCTTTTTACCCATAACGAAAGAGATCGCCATAAGCAATAATCCATAACCGGCATCAGAGAGCGCTAAGCCGAAAGCAACGGCAAAAAATGGTGCTAAATACGGGGTTGGATCCGGTTCATCGGATTTAGGAACTCCATAAACACCGGTTACGGTTTCAAAGCTTTCCATGAGCCCTTTATTGGACATCTTTACCGGCGGAGATTCATCTTCCCCAATCTTCAACTGGCGAACCATATAGTAAGGGGTAACCTCTTCAATCAACTCTCTAAGTTCATCCTCTCTACCGTCCACAACCCAGGCCTTAAGGTAAAAATAAGTATCCGTTTTCTCGCCTTTTTCAAAAGTTTCGCACTTTTCCAACTCCCAGCTATACCAGTCAATTAAAGCCTTTAACTTTGGAATGTGTTTGGTTAGTTCTTTAGCTTTAGAAAGCTTGCTTGCTTTTTTTCTTTTTAATTCTTTAACTTCTTCTCTTTTTTCGGCGAGCAGGTCAGCCGGTGGCCTGGACCAGAACACGGATTCTTCTTTTGCGCCCATCTCTTTAGCCAAATCAACCATTTCTGACTGATCTTTAGGGTAGACCATATAGAATCCACATCGCTTGCACTCTTTTTCACCACCCCATTTAATATGAAAAAAGATGCTTCTTTTTTTTAAAGCATCAACCATTTCTTCTTTTTTATCACGCCCAATCGATCCCACAAATACGGAAAAATTATTAAACTCTTCAATAGAGCTAATTGAAATTCCGGAAAATCTTTTAAGATCTTCAATCTCCCTCTCTAGATTATCAATTTGTGAAGCGGTTTTATTCAAGCCCTTTTCCAGCTTGTTGCAGACTTCAACTACTTCCTGCATCCTTCCCGACTGGGATAAATTTTCAACTTCTTTTAAGGTATACTTTTCTTTTTCCGGAAAAAAGCTATCAATTAAATTAGCAACAAAGCCGTCGCTTTCAGCGAATCTTGATAGGAAATTTTTAGCAAACTTCATTTCCGCCAACCGAAGTTCGGCTTGACTCTTCTCATCTCCAAGATCAGATTCCGCGGTTTCGGAATCATCCAGCCTTAAGGAGATAACCTCTGCAACTCCGGCAGTCTGCATCTCTTCAAGTATTACCTTACACCTTTCTTTAAGTGCTATTATTTCAAACTTTTTCGCGGGAAGATTCATGACAGGTTATTCAAAAGTTCTTGAGCAAAAGAATTTAAATTATCTTTGTAGTTTTTCTTAATTTCTCTCCTTTTTTCTCTATGGTCTTCCTTTAAAGAATCTACTCTCTTTTTAAGATCGTCTTCTATCTCCTCTTCCAAATTCCTCATCCTGTCGGCATATTCTTTCTTAATGTCGTCAATATTTTTATTCCACTTCTCTCTCCTCTCTCTTCTTTCTCGTTTGAGATCTTCTTTCAGTTCTTCCAATTCTTCTTGAGCTTTTTCTTCAGTAGTTTTTATTTGAGTTAAAGAATCTTGCATATTTTTTAATTTAACCTAACTCCTTCAGCTTTAGCCTTCTAATCATAACACTTGCATTTTGAAAAATCAAATCCTAGGACAATTGCTAGGACAATTTAAAGTCAATTAACCTATCTTCCAAGCTAACCCTGTCAACAACAACCTTAACTTCGTCTCCTAAAGAGAATTTTCTTTTTGTGTTTCTTCCCATTAGGCAATAGTTATCTTTATCCAAAACATAATAATCATCATCCAGACTGCGAAGAGAAATCATTCCTTCTGCGTGAGATTCAAGATCTTTAACATAGATCCCCCATTCGGTTATCCCCGATATTATCGCCCTCCTCTTCTCGCCCTCCTTTCCTATCATGTATTGGCATTTTTTATAAGAGATTGACTCCCTTTCTGCATCAAGAGCTCTAAGCTCACTCTCAGAGACCGACAAGCAGATATTTTCATAATCCGTTTTTGAACCCAGGCTTTCACCTTTTTGCTTTTTTTTGATTATTCTATGAACTGTTAAATCAGCATATCTTCGAATAGGTGAAGTAAAGTGAGTATACTTCTCGAAAGCAAGACCAAAATGACCCTCATTTTTAGTTGAATAATAAGCCTTAGTCATTGAACGTAAAATAATGTTATTAACTAAGAATTCAACCGAATCACCTTCAACTTCTTGAGTTAGTTCATTTATTTTTTTAGAGGTCACTTTGTCAGATATATCTATATCATGCCCCATTCCCGAGAGATATCCTTTTAATTCTTGAATTGTTTTTTTATCCGGCTCCTGATGGACTCTGAAGATGAAAGGATTTTTATCATAGCTTTTCGCCACCTCTTTATTTGCCAAAAGCATAAATTCTTCGATAAGGCCGTGAGTCTCCAACGATTCCTTAAGTTTTATATCCAGAGGAACTCCATTTTCATCAAGGTCGAAAACAACTTCGTCAGATTTAAACCTGAGTGACCCCTCTTCAATCCTCTCTCTTTTTAGTTTTTTAGCCATCTCATTAAGTAGACTCAGATCATCATCACCCTGATCAATCTCTCCCATTGCCTCTTTGTAGGTATATCTTTTGTTGGATTCAATTACTGTCTCTCCAATCCATTTATCTAAAACATCCCCTTGTTTATTTAATTCAAAAACAACTGAAAACGCTAATTTTTCTTCGTTCGGATTGAGGCTGCAAAGATTATTGGATAATACCTCGGGAAGCATCGGAACCGTCTCACCAACCATATAGATTGAAAAACCTCTCTTTTTTGCCTCTCTGTCAATCTCGCTCCCTTCTTTGACGTAAAAGCTAACGTCGGCAATATGAATCCCAATCTCAAACCTATCCTCGGATAACCTCCTAAAAGAAAGTGCATCATCAAAATCTTTAGCTGACTCGGGGTCAATAGTAAATGTCTTAACATCTCGCATATCTCTTCTTTTTTTCATGGCTTTCTCTTTCATTGCTTTGGCCTTTTTCTCTATCTGTTTGGCTTGCTTTAATACTTTCTTCGGAAAGTCGACTTCCAGTCCGGATTCCAAGACCATTGCTTCTCTCTCCACCTTTTCTGAACCCTTTTTCCCCAGAACTTTAACCAGCCTTCCTTCCGGACTCTTTTTTGGATTACTCCAGTTAACCATTTCTACCAATGCCTTGTAGCCATCCTTAACATCTTTACTAGTATGCGGGATGAAGATATCAGTATACATCTTACCATCATCGGGAAGAAGAAAGGAGTAATTTTTGCCCTTCTTGTCAATTACCCCCACAAACCTAGTCTTCTTTCTCTCCAAGACAGTTAGAACCTCGCCTCGTCTCTGTTTTTCACCTCTTTTTTCAGGAAAAAGAGAAACTAAAACCTTATCACCATTCAAGGCAGTGTTTAAAAACTTAGCCTCAATTTTTACATCTTGATCCAACTCTTCATGTCCAAAATAGCCAACACCGGAGTTAGTTATAGTTATTTTTCCTTCTAGTTTTTTACTCATCTTTAATTTCTTTAATTATTTTTTTAGCTTCAAGATACCCGGAATTAATCATATCTCTTCCTTGACCTTTCTTCATTAAGGTCCCAACACCGAGCAGGATGGTCGAATCAAGGTGTGGGGATATATCGATATCAACATCTTCCATTGAAACCTTAGTCATGTGATGCTGGAGCGCTTCTATCGCTTTTCTTCCTATCGCATACGGACCCATCTTTTCATATTCTTCATTCTCCTTGACTCTTCCATTTAAATTAACTCCAATAACTCTATCCGCCCCCATATCTCTAACTTCCTTTGCAGGCACCTGGCTTGAGAGACCCCCATCCCATAAAAGCCGGTTGTTAGCCTTTAGTGGTTCTATAAATAAAGGGAAGGCTACGCTGGCTTGCATCGCTCGTGCAGCTCTTCCCTTTTTAATTACAACACCTTGAGAAGAATGGAAGTCGGTAGCCACAACACCAACAGGGATTGAAAGCTCTTCCAGTCGAATTTTTCCAATAAAACTTTCGAAAAATTTCTGCACTTTTTCCGCCGACATAATTCCTCCTCGAGAAATCCCTGCCATCTCTACCATTCCCTTCCAATGCGAAGCAAGCATCACCTCCTCCAACTCTTCTACTGATCCATAATAAGAATATAAAACAGCAATCAGGGCACCGATTGAAGAACCTGTTATTATGTCCGGGCTCCAACCCTCTTCTTCAAGAGCTTTTAAAACTCCTATATGAGCGTATCCTCTAGCACCGCCGGATCCTAAAGCTAATCCCAATTTTTCCATAAATACCACTATTAACCCTCTTAATCAAAATAAAGCCCCCGCAAAAAAGGGAGGCTTCATTTTAACAAAGAGTTAGACGCGTGTTACGTCAACTGCCTTCGGTCCTTTTTGAGATTCTACTACCTCAAATTCAACCTCATCGCCAACTTCTAAGTTGTCGAATTCTACTCCAGAAAGATCGTTAGAGTGAAAGAAGATGTCGTCTTCTCCCTCTTGTCCGATAAATCCAAAGCCTCTTTGTGTAAGAGTTTTGATTGTACCTTTCATAAATTGTAAATTAACTTCGTCTTCGTGTTACGGACAACTCGACTACCTTTTCCATAACGTCTGCAAGAATAATACTATAATAATAGGCGCTTGTCAAAGACTAGATTCCGGCCAGAATGGAAGACAGTATTCCAATTAGAAGAATTCCGTCAAAAACACCTCCTCCTCCGATAATCATAACTGAACCACTTCTTCTCATTACTCGATTCAAATTTAAAAAGTCAGCACCAATCAAACTTCCCCAAACTCCGGAGATGAAAGCAACCGCTTCCGGATTTTCGGGGGCAAGAATAAGCGCCGAAAAAGTAACTAAAAAAACAGTTATCAGCGGAGACATAACAACCCCAATAGAGGGAATAATACGTGAACTTTTGTAAGCTGACAATGTCGCTAAAACAGTAGTTATAAGAACCGGATAAAGCGGAGTATTGGGAATCAGTATAGAAGTTATAAATAGAGGAATAACAGCTCCTCCGAGATTAATTGACAGTCCGCCACTAACCGGAGTTTTCGTCCTTAGAAGGCCAAAAAAGCGACGGTCTCTCACTCTAACCACGTCTCCTTTAGATAGGGGTATGTTAATAAAAGACCCAAGCATTACAGCAAGGACAATTAAGATTCCGCCAAATCCGGAAAATCCAAGTCCGGAGACTCCTACAGCTAAAAGATTCACAACCAAAAGAAGACCCAGTAAAGGCAAGACAAGAACAGACAGAATTATTAATAAAAGCAAGTAAAATCCCCACATATCAATCAATTACCGGATTATCGGGGATTACAAGGGCTGCTAAAAAATAGGCAATAAGCCCCAAGAGCCCGGCTCCAAAAAATAAGGAGAGCAAAATCCAAATCAGTCTCACAACCACCGGATCCGTGTCCATATACTCACCTATCCCTCCGCAAACTCCGGCAAATACTTTATTTTTTCTACTTTTATATAATTTTTTACTCATATCATATTATAAATTACGTGAATCATAAGCCCAATGCAATAGAGCCTGGCGCTGTTTAGGTCTGCAAGACAAATCACCTTTTTCACAATTTTTTTGCAAGGCACCTATGTGTCTTTTCATAGCTCGCCAGCGCTTTATCTGGCGTTCATCTTCAATTTCTAGCCTGCGCCCCATAAAGTATCTACAATACCACTGAAACCATCCTCTCGGGTCTCTGCTGTCTATCCACCCCTTCTCCTTCCAGTGCTTCAGTGGTTTGCTGGCACTAACTCCAAAATAGTTAAGAGAGGGGTTTGATTTTTGAGGCGAGAGCTTGGCCGCTTCAAACCAATTATCGGGAAACTCTCCTTTGCAATCAGTCATATATTTACCACCGAAAACACCTAGCTCCAACATCTGTTTCGGAGTTAAGTCCGGGTTGAAATCAGGATCAAAATTTTCACTAATCGGTTCAGTCAACTTATAGGTATATCCTGATTGAATTTTATCATTTACTTTTACATTTTTCATATAAAATATAGATACGGTTCAAATTACATCTTTCTTTTTGCAAAAAACTAAAACTCCTCTCCAATGATAATTTTATCTGCAGAAATACTTTTTTTCTCATTATAATCAGAAACATGCTTTTCGCTTCCTATATCAACATTTATAAAATCACCCTCTCCGATGTCAGAAAAATCACCTCGGTTAGTCCTGTGTTGGTTTTTACCTTCAAAAAAATCCCTGAACTCTTCCGAGCCACCACTGAAGTTGAAGACATCTGCATTACTTAAATCAAGAGTAATTACATCACCTTCATAATGAACGGAGTAAATTATTCTAAACTTTATTTTATCATTCCTTTCGTCTAGGCTCAAAACTTCACCAAAGTAATTATCAGCCCAAAAACCAACCTGATTCTTCGGCCACCATTCGGATCGAGGGCTGTGCCTGACCGTATTTACAATATTGTAATTTCCAGCCCTAACATTGGGAGCCACTCTATGTAATTCAGTGTAGGTAAA
>CAYNQG010000005.1:0-23449 GCA_964399315.1 uncultured Candidatus Saccharibacteria bacterium | reverse complement strand
TCTCTGAAAAAGAGGAGGTCGCCAGTTCAAATCTGGCCCGCGGCACATAATTTAAATAAAGTTAATCCGTAATTTTAATTTTACTTTGCGGGAGTAGTTCAGTGGAAGAACGTCTGCTTGCCATGCAGAAGGCCGTGGGTTCAAATCCCATCTCCCGCTCACTTGACATCTTATTAATCTGTGTTACTGTAGAGACTGTCGTTGACTATTTCAAAACAGCAGTTGCTTTAAACCTACAAGATGTGTACGGACAACAATTTGATAACCACTTGCAGTAAATATTTGATTGCCCTGATTGCATCTTTTTCGGTTATCGGCTTCGGTTTTATAACTCAAGCTGGTAATAATGGAAGAGTAAACCCCTCCCTCAGCACGGCTGAGGCTTCTTCAAGTAGCGAAGAAGGTTTTATAATCTCAAAAGAGGGCTTTATAGCAGGCAACTCTCCTAACTATCACTACTCTCAAGTGACGGCCGTTGACGACCATCATAGCAAAAAAGAAGATACTGCTAACCGAACTATCGTTGCCGAACTAACCGGCTATTCTAGTACTATAGATCAAACTAATTCAGAGCCGTTTATCACCGCTTCCGGAGCAAGAGTAAGAGACGGAATAGTGGCAGCTAACTTTCTTCCTTTCGGAACAGAGATAAAAATACCAAATTATTACGGAGATAAAGTCTTTGTAGTAAAAGATAGAATGAATACCAGATACAGCGAACCCAAGGATGATTCCTACGATGGATATATAGATATATGGTTCTCTAGCAGAAAAGAGGCTACTAATTTTGGAAGAGTAAGAGAAGAAGTAGTAATTTTAAATTAAAAAAAAGGCAAAAACCCGCTTTTTAAAAGGGGTTTTTTATTTACCTCTCAAGTGTTAAACTTTACATATCGATAACTATCAAAAATATTCAAAATGCCCGTCTTAGCAAAAAATAGAAAAGCTTTTCATGATTATAAGATATTAGAAGAATTTGAGGCTGGGCTAGTCTTGAACGGGCAAGAAGTAAAGGCGATTAAGGGTGGAAAAATATCTCTGAAAAGTTCTTATATAGTAATACGAGAAGAAGAAGCCTTTTTGGTCGGTGCAAATATTCCTCCCTATCAGCCAAAAAATGCTCCAAAAGATTATGACCCGAAAAGATCCAGAAAATTACTTTTGACTAAAAAGCAGATTAAATACCTGATGGGCAAATCTAATGAAGGGGGGTTGACTTTGGTTCCGTTAAAAGTGTATACTAAAAAAGGCTTGATAAAGCTCAAATTTGCTATTTGTCAAGGAAAGAAAAAATATGACAAGCGCAAAAAAATAAAGGACAGAGAGACTGACAGAAATTTAAGAAGAAGACTGAAGCGAGAGAGATAAAAGCACTTAAACAAACGGGGGTGAGCAGACTAGACGACAATCACCTTCAAGATGCAGCAAGCCGAGCCGGTAAACTCGTAAATCTTGCCAATCTTAGTAAGTGCCAACTTACAAGAAAACTTAGCTTTCGCTCCTGCACCAGCAGTAGCGTAAAAGCTTGCTTTCATTACTGACACCCGATGGGTAGTGAAAGTACCATAATTTCGGGTTATGCAAGTCTTGTTGGTCACAGGCCTTGTGAATTTATAGACCTTTGACTGGAGTAGCTTTGTCCGGGATAAGACTCCAGTCGAGAAGTAACCGGACTATGCTTGTAGATCCATCTTGTAGGGATTAGCGGACGGGGGGTCACACCTCCCCACCTCCACATTGTAAATTTAAGTAAAGATCGGAAGCAAACCTTCCGACAAATCGCATATTTCTAACAAAACAAGAGTAAACAAACAAATAAGAGCGAAAAAGATGAGAGTAGTAACCGCCGATGGAGAATATATCGGTGTTTTGGATAAGGATGATGCACTAAAGGAGGCAGAGAAAAGAGACTTAGATTTGGTTGAAATTTCTCCAAACGCAAATCCGCCGGTGTGCAAAATAATTGATCACGGTAAATATAAGTACAGACAACAAAAGAAAGAGCAGAAAAAGTCTCAAAAATCTCATCAGCCGGAACTAAAAACTTTAAAGCTTAGCTTTTCCATTTCTGAACATGACATGGAGATAAGAGCTAAAAATGCTAAAAAGTTTTTATCCAGAGGAGATAGAGTTAGAGTAGTTCTTCCTCTTCGAGGTAGAGAGAATGCATTAAAAGGAAAAGCTAAAGAAAAGATGAGGAGCTTTGTAGAGATAGTAAAAGAACAAGAAGTTGATGTCAAGGTGGAGAAAGATATAAAAAAAGAGCCCCGTGGACTAACTATGACTTTAACTAAAAAATAACCATGAAACCGAAAACAAGAAAATCACTAAAAAAACGATTTAAAATTACCCGAAACGGTAAAGTGTTGCGAAGAAAACCCGGACAAGCACACTATAGATCTAAAAAATCAGGTGAAGAAAAGAGAAAAGCGAGGCAATGGGTAGAAGTAAAGGGAGCTGAAGCTAAAAAAATAAAAAAAGCACTAAAGTACTAAAAATTCAAAGTTAAGATTCAGAATTTATGCCTAGAGTAAAAAGAGGAAAAACAAAAAGAAAGAGGAGGAAGAAGATAAAAAAACAGACTAAGGGATTTAACTGGGGTAGAAAAAACAAATACAAAGCTGCAAAAGAAGCTCTTCTCAAGGCCTGGACCTACAAGTACAGAGACCGAAAACAGAAGAAGAGAAACTTTAGAAGAAAATGGCAATCTCAAATTAATGCTGCCTGCAGACAAAACGGAACCAGTTACAGCAAATTTATCCACAATCTCAAACAGAACAATATAGAGCTGGATAGAAAAATTCTAGCCGATTTAGCTAGAAACAACCCAAAAACATTCACTCAAATAGTAGAAGAAGTCAGATAAATCCGTTCGCTTTTTTAACTATTTCTCTGATATTTTTAAAAGGTATTAACTTCATAGCTTGATTGAGATCAACCCATTTAAAGTCAGAGTGCTCATGAGAGACCGTAATGGTCTCTTTTTCTGTTTGAGCTAAAAAGTATATAACTATTTTAAAAATAGTCTCTCCTTCGTGCTTAAAATAATACTTATTAGTCTCTCTAAATTCCGGATAAGTTTTAATTTCACTCTCCTTTAGTCCCGTTTCCTCGTGAAGCTCTCTGAGGGCCGCCTCTTTTGCAGACTCTCCTTTTTCGATATGACCCTTAGGCAGGCCCCAATAATCCCTCTCACGGTTTTCTGAGGGGTATTTGAGGAGTAAAAACTCTATCTTTTCTTTTTCCTTTTTATATATTACGAATCCTGCTGATTTTTCCATAATTATTTAATTAAAACTTTTTTCCAGCCAAACTTTTAAATTATCTATATCCTTCACCATTCTTCCTTCTGTTGGCACGCCCAGCATTATAAAAGCCAAATTCCTCTTCTCACCCCCTAACTCTTTTTCAAAAAGAAAAATTCCATTATGGCTCTCTTTACCTACCTCAAACATTCCACCGATAAAACTATCTCTTTGGTAGAAAACATTTTTATTTTTAAGTCCTTGAAAAATTTCATAGTTAAGGTAAGGAACCCAGTTTGCTTTAGTTATGTCTAAAATCGGCTCTCTTGTATTTTTAAGATAATAAAGCAAATAATAGAGATCCTTGGCGGTTGTAGTTGAGAGACTCACTCCCGCACTATCTCTAAAATTAGTCTCTTGCATACCTATGGAGACAGCCTTATCTCGTATATATTGCAATGTATTATCCCTTCCCAAATAATGACTTAAAACCCTGGCTGCATTATCCGAAGACTCAACAAGCATAGGAGCTAACAAGTCAATCAACCTCACTTCTTGACCGTCTTTTATTTTAGCATTTGTATCGTCTGAGCCGAGCATGTAATCTCTAACAGTAAGTGGAGTGGTTAACCCCATTTGTTCAACAGCGATTATTGCGGTCATCAATTTTGTAAGGCCGGTTATCTCAACTTCATCTTGGTAATCTTTTCCTGCAAAAATTTTCCCCGATTTAACATCAACAACTAAAAAGTTTTCGGCTGCTACTTCCGGTTTTTTTTCCAAACCAACTTCAGGAATATTGAACTCTTCTTTTTTGTGTGTTACTGATAAAACCGGAGTCCCGACTTCCACAAGTTCATAAAGATCTTTCATTTTCTCGTTTTTAACTCGCACACATCCGCCGGAAACCATAGAGGTATAAGGCTCTCCACTAGGGTAATAGGCTTCACCATGAATTAAGTATTTGCCATATATTCGCATTGAAAAAGGCATAAATACTTCTGTTTCAGTTGAAAACCTAAGGCCTTCTTTTGATAATATTCTATATAACCCTCCCGGAGTTCCATTCCAGTTTTTGGGGTCTCCCGAAGCTAAAATATTAAATAAATACCTCTCTTCTCCTTGATAGATTATCTCCTTTTCAGCAGTATCTATCTTTAAATATTTTTCTAAATCTTCTTTAAAAAAACTATAATCAGAAATATCCTCAAAGCGGTTAAAGCTAATCGACTCTTTAATTTTTTTTAGCTCTTTTTCATATTCAGTCCCCTTGGCTAAATTAAAATTAATTTGGTTAGGATTTATTTCCAAAAAATAATTCTCCATTTCATTATGCTCAAATCGATATCCCGTGCCGGTATTCTCAAAATTCCAGTTAACCGGTACTCTGATGGAAAAACCGTATTTCGGACTATCCAGATTAACAAACTCATTTTTAATTTCTATAAATCCGTCTTCTGTAAATAGATATCTATCTACTTCATTAATCTCTATAAGCCCGTCTTCGACAGTTAAATTTTCGGGCTTTTTACTTAATTCTCTTTTAGCTAGAACTCTTTCTTCATCAAGAGCAATTAAAAACCATCTTTCCTGGTCAGTTTCTTTTTTTAAAAAAGAAAAACCAAAATCTTCATTTTTAGTTAGTTGACTGATGCTGGCAGAAAAATAACCAGAACCTAACTGAGGGCATTCTTCTTCAATGTTCTGACTTTCAAAATGTCCGTTTTTAAATTGCAATCGGCATCCCTCCTCGAACTTATAACTCTGAAGTGAAGAGTTTTCTTCAGAGCAAAAAAAGAGGCTAAGCCCAACAATAAAGAGTGAAAAACATAAACTAAGTAAAACTCTTTTCATTTCTTAAAAAATTTTAAGAGTTTTTCCAATTCATACGTATTAATTAGATCTTCTTTTTTTGCCCACCCTCTTCTTGCTTGCCCGACTCCGAACTTCATATTTTTTAACTGATTTTTGTGATGAGCATCACTATTTATTGAGATCATCTGCCCGTTTTCAATACATTTTTTGACATATCTACCTGAAAGATCAAGTCGATAAGGAGATGAGTTCACCTCCAGAAAGACTCTTTCCTTTTTTGCTAATTTAATTATATGTTCCATGTCCAAATTAAGTGAATCACGCTTCTTTATCAGTCTGCCCGTCGGATGGGAAATTATGTTAACTTCCGGATTCTTTATTGCTTTGGATAATCTCTTAGTCATCTCTTCTTGAGGTAGTTTAAAATGCGAGTGGATGCCGGCAATAACATAATCCAATTCAGAAAGGGTTTTTTGATCGATATCCAAAGACCCGTCTTTTAATATATTAGCCTCACAGCCCTGAAGAACGACTATATCAACCCCTTTCTCACTCAGCTCCTTGTTGACCTCGTCTATCTCTTTTCTTTGCTCTTTAAGCTCCTCTTCATCCAGCCCGTTTTCAATTTGGAGATATTTAGTATGATCAGCTATTCCAATATATTGATATCCCAAATTATATGCCTCCATAGCCATCTCTTTTACCGACTGCTTTCCACCTGTCCAAGTAGTATGAGTGTGTAAATCTCCTTTAATATCATCAAGACGACAAAGGTTAAAATCAAATCCATCTAACGCCTTTTCCACCTCTCCCCGATCTTCTCTAATTTCAGGAGGAATATAAGTCATTCCAAGTTTAGAATAGATATCCTTCTCAGTCTTTCCCGCAATTTTTTTCCCGTCTCTAAAGAGGCCATATTCATTAAGCTTCATTTCGTCCGAAATAGCTGCTTTTCTAACTTTTATATTATGGTTTTTTGAGCCGGTAAAATATTGCAGAGCAGAGCCAAAGCTGGAAGAATCCACCACCCTTAAGTCAGCATCAAAGCCTTCTTTTAGCCGTATTGAGGATTTTGTATCTCCTTGACTCAAAACTCTCTCAACGGACTGAAAAGAGGTGAATTTTTCCATTATTTTTTCCGTTTTAGAAGCAGAAATTAAAATATCTATATCTCCAACCACTTCTTTTTTTCTTCTAAGAGAACCGGCGAAACTTATCTTTTTAACTTCGCCTAAATCTTTTAATAGTTTAAAAATTTCTTCTGCAACAGGCAAAACCTCACCCAAAGACCATTTTCCCTCATCTTTTTTTAAAAATTCAATACCTTCCTTTATATTTTTTTCCGTTTTTGATCCAAACCCTTTTAATTTAGATAAAGATCCTTTTTCAACTTCTCTCTTCAGCTCTTCTACCGTTTTTACATCTAATTCTTCATATATTTTTTTTATGCTCTTCGGACCCAATCCTTCAATTTTAAGTAATTTTTCAATTTCAATCGGGAATTTTTTTTCTAGATTTTTAAGATGTAGAATTTCCCCGCTTAATAAAAATTCTTCTATCTTGTCAGCAATAGCCTGCCCGACTCCGGGTATTGACTCTATTCCCTCTCTTCCTTTTTTTTCATAAATTAACTCGACCTCTTTTTTTAAATCGTTTATCGATTCGGATGCCCTTCTATAGGCAAATGGTTTATATTGAACATCATCCATCTCCAAATATTTAGCAATTTTCTCCAGCTTTTTTGCCAATTCTTTATTTGTTTTCATCTTTAATTTCTTTTAATGCATCGAATCGAATAACCATAATCAAAATCGCGCGGGTATCTGCTCATTCCTGAATTATTATCTGAAAGAAAACGGTCCCAAGCCTTGCCTTCTCCTTCTTTTTTAGATGAAGTCCACCAATAAGCACCCCTTCCTTCAGCTATCCTCAACCCGTCCGGAGTCACGTGTCCAGTTGGCTTGGCTTTAAAATTTGCAACTCCACAAAGATTAGAATCAGAGCAAGAAAACTGATCTCCCTTAAGCAGATCCCCGGCATCAACTCCTCTCCATCCTTCTTGACGCCACTCATTACTACCTGATTGGTGCTGTGAGTCAAGATAAGATTCCAATCTTATCCACTCCTCATCAGTAGGAATATACCACCCATCCGGACAAAGTCCTTGAGCTTTTTCTTGATCCGATCCGTTCATGGCAGCCTCCCACTGATAAAAAAGAGCTTCTTTTTGGTCGTCTTGATAGATGCAAGATCTTTTAGCCCATTGCTCCATATCCTCAACTAAATTATTGCACTCCTTGCGTAAATCTTCAGCAAGCCAACACCGATCATTGAGAGCTACTGTTTCGTACCAATAACCATCCTGGTAAACACCCTCCTTTTCCCTTTTACAGGGATGTCTATTCTCCTGGATTGATCCAGCACTAAAAACTAAAAAAACGGAAACTAAAAAAAATGTAATTGCTAAAGAGTATCTTAACAACTTTTTTTTATTCATATTTTTATCTATGATTTTTTACAAATCTTCCTCTATTTCTATTAAGAAGTCGGTTAAAAGTGGGTCATCTATGATTTCTTTAGCTCGTCTTACCCATAATTTATACTTTATATCGGCACGTCCCTGTTTCCAGTATTCCATTCCTTGAAGTAGGTTAGTTATCTTGTCCGCCTGTTTTACAAACCTACTCTCCGGTGTTACCCTCTCCTCATACTCATGCCACAAGCCTTCAATTTCATTTTTCATATCCTCGGGAAGATCTTTTATCAGTTTTTGAACCGCTTCTTCTTCTAATTCTTTTTTAACAGCCTTCATTTTTTTACGCTGCTTGGTGGTTGGTCTTCCTTTTATTGGCTCTAAACCTTTTACATCTTCTTTCGTAAACTCTTTATCTTCATCAATCGCAACTGCGTCATAAGAAGTTAAATCCGGAGAATAAACTTCACAAACATCATGAATAAGAGCCATCTTTATCGCTCTGTTTAAGTCAAAATCTTCTTTTTTCTGCCCCACAGACCAGACCAGCATTGCAAGTTGAAAAGTGTGCGAGGCGGTTGTTTCCGGATTTTTAATTTGATGAATTTTCCACCCCCTCCTTCCGTCAGCTTTTAATTTTCCAACTCGAGAAATAAATTTAAATATTTCCGTCATTTTAATATTCTATTTTTTTAATCTTATAAATAGTTTCTACTCTTGAAGAGACTTTAGCCTTATCTCCAACCTCCTTACCTAATAATTTTTTACCGACTAGAGATTGATCCGATATCTTTCCTTCTGACGGATCCGCCTCTAACGATCCAACAATCATAAACTCATCTTTCTGACCGTCAGCTTCAATAGTTACTTTTGCTCCCAGCTGAACTTTACTCTTGTCTTCAGGCTCCTTAATTATTGTTGCCTTTTTAACAACTTCTTCAAGTTTAGCAATTCTTTTTTCTAAAAATTCTATTTTTTGTCTAAAATCCAAATATTCCGGATTTAAATCTTCCGATTGTAACACATCGGGAATCTCCCCTCTGGTCTCTTCTTTTCGTTTTTCTTTGAGGTTGTTGAGTTCTTTTTTAATTCTCTCTAAACCTTCTTCAGTTAAATTGTATTTGGTTTTCATAAAAATCAACCCTCCTGTTTGAGGAGGGTGGTAGATTTAAGGCTTTAAATCACCGCTCCCGAAACTGCTCATATTAAAAAGAAAAAAGGACTTTAATCCTTTTTCAGTAGATATTTCGTTACCTATGTTAAAGTAACTTTTCATATTAATATAATAGTACCCTTTTTGTCAAGTTTGTCAAATTAAAATCTAAAAAAGAGGAAATACGCCTAGAATATTTTTATCCTTTCCGATTGATTTATTAAAACTGTTAATTGCCTCCGATAAATTATCAACTATCAATATAACTCCCTTTTTAGCCAGGTATTGCTGTAAATGAAATGGAACCTCCTTAAGCTTCCCACTGATGGAAATTATTAATATATCCGGATCTTTTTTTAGAAAAGAGTCTATATCATCTTCTGTTATTTTCTCTTTTTCTTTCCAGGAAAAAATTATTCCCTCTGAAGAAACAACGACCGTTTCACTATATTCTTTATCCTTTATCTTTATCTTTCCCGAACTTATCTGCCTAATCTTCATTTTGAGCAATTAAAAATATATTCGATTTAACCCCCGACCCTTTGGTAAATACTTTTTTAACCGACAAACCTGCTTTTTTAGCAGTTTTAACTAACTCTTTTTCAGTGAAAAAATGATAATAGCGCTCAGTAACCACTTCTCCTCTATTATTTTTCCAAGGAATAAAAGCGTCTCTAAAGCCGATCTTTCCACTTAGTTTTTCTTTTAGATTTTTAAAATATATTTTTTTATCTCCATCAATTTTATTCCAAACCGTAATTCGAGCCTCTCCTCCCGGTCTGAGAATCCTCTTAACTTCTGACAGAAAAGAGACTCTCATAACTTTCGAGGGTATATGGTGTAAAACAGCAATCGAAAAAACATAGTCAAAAGAATTGTCAGGAAAGGGGGTGTCCAATCCGTCTCCTATTTCAAAATCAGCTTTCGGGTGTCTTTCTTTTGCTTTTAGGATTAATTTTTCAGACTTATCCAAGCCGGTGTAACAAACATTTTTCTCATCAAACACCTCAAAAAATCTTCCGTTACCACAACCCAAATCCAAAACATCAGCCTTTTCCGGCAGCTCATTAAATAGAAACTCAAACTCCTTCCAGGGTTTATTTCTGGTTTTTGAAAATTTATCCCCAATTAGGTTGTAGTCCTTTCTCGTTTTTTCTAATATGTATCTTTGAAAATTCATCTTATTATCATTATAAGTATTAGTGACTGTAAAGCAAATTAAAAATAATTTTTAAGGTAATCTGGTACATTATCTATTTTTTGGAAGACGGCAAGATTGATCCGTATTTTATTATTTTGAATAAAGTGACTGATGAGATATAATGGACTAGCCAATAAAAAACTTATGAATTTAGCAGAAGAAATTGTCAAAAGACTACTTAAAAAGGATAGCATGTCCCGCGAAGTAGTTGACCAAACTAAAAGAAACGTCTGTAAAAAGTATGGAGTTAACTGCCCTCCAAACGTTGATCTTATTGAGGTGTATAGAGAGATGAATGTTGAAAATAAGAGACTGGAAGCTGCTCTCAGACTAAGACCGGTCAGATCCTTGTCGGGTGTAGTTAACGTATCGGTTTTAACCAAGCCTTACGAATGCCCCGGTGACTGCCTCTACTGCCCCATTCAAGAAGGAGCTCCTAAAAGTTACTTGGATGACGAGCCTGCGGTTATGAGAGCTAAGCTTAATAATTTTGATCCTAAAAGGCAAGTTTTAAATAGAATTACTTCCCTCAAAAAAACCGGACATCCAACCGGAAAGGTGGAGATAAGAGTAGTTGGAGAAACCTGGTCACACTATGAAGAAAGTTATAGAGAAGAGTTTATAAAATCATGTTTTGAAGCCTTGAACGGTAAAAGGGCAAACAGCTTAGATGAAGCGCAAAAAGAAAACGAGAGTGCTGACCATAAAATGGTTACTCTCTCTATAGAAACTAGACCGGATTACATAGATAAAAAGGAGATTAAGCATCTTAGGAAGCTGGGAGTTACAATGGTTGAGATAGGGGTTCAGAGTCTTTACGATGACGTTCTACAGAAAAATAAAAGAGGTCACAATATAGAAGAAACCGCTCATGCAACCAAGCTATTGAAAGACGCCGGTTTTAAGGTCTGCTACCAGATGATGCCCGATTTGCCGGGCTCCAACCTCGAACGTGATTTTGAAATGATGAAAACTCTTTTCCGCGACCAGAAATTCAAACCCGATTTTATAAAAATATATCCCTGTATGGTTCTGAAAGAGGCGCCACTTTATAAACTTTACAAAAGAGGGGACTACAAACCCTATTCGGAAAAAGAATTAACTGATTTACTGTTAAAAATTAAAAAAGAAATAATTCCCTACTGGGTAAGGATTCAAAGAGTAATTAGAGATATCCCCTCTCAATACGTGGTTGCCGGAGGAGGTTCGTCAAATTTAAGAGAAAAAATACACAAAAAGGCGAGTAAAGAGGGTTGGAGCTGTAAATGTATTCGCTGTAGAGAGGTAAAAGATAATTACGACCCGGATGAAAAAATAAAGCTTTTTAAAGAGGAGTTTAGAGCTTCAGAAGGTAGAGAAATAGTTCTAACTTTTGAAAACGAAGAGAGGACCAAACTATTCAGTCTTCTCAGAATGAGAATTCCGGCCAATCCTTTTCCGGAGGTCTTAAAAGAATCATCAATAATAAGAGAAATTCATACCTACGGCCAACAAACCATGATTAAGGACGGAGAAGTTTTAGAAACCTCCCCTCAACATAAAGGCTTAGGGAAGAGACTGATCCGGAAAGCAGAGGAGCTAGCTCCGACTCAAAAAATGTCAGTAATATCGGGCGTAGGTGCCAGAGGTTACTGGAGAAAAAACGGATACGAGCTTGAAGACAGCTATATGATTAAACGAATCTGAGATTCGTTACCGTTGACTATTGACTATTAATCGTTTACGAAGGGATTCCCGATCGGAGTCGGGAATGACTGCAGTAACTATTAACCATTAACAAAATCCACTGTCGTGGATTTTACCGTTTACTATTAACTGTTAACCGTTGACAAAAAGACGCCGAATGGTGTTTTTTGTGTGTTTTTATCCGTAAGCGAGGGATTGGGGTGAAAGGAGTTCGCGGAGGCGATTTAGCACGGTTTCGCCTTGGCAAGCAAATCGCCGAGCGCACAACCCCCGAATCGCCGCTGGCGACTTAGAGGGGTGTTTCTTTCAAACCCCAACCCGAACGCAAAAAAAAGAAGTGAGCTCTTAGGCTCACTTTTTGTGATATAGACCAATAAATGAATCGGCCCTTAAAAGCTCCTCCATAATTTTGTTTGCACTTTTAGTAACTAGCGCCTTTTCTATATTCTTTAGCCAGATCTCAAATTCTTTATAACCCATTTCCAAGTAAGTTTTTGCCTGAATTGCGGCTTCTAACCAGTCCGCATCCTGAACAACTATAGCTTCTTTAGTCTCTCTGCCTTCTTTTTCTGAAAATAAGCTCTTAATCTCTCTTGCCAGTCTTTTATCTAAAGAAGAAACTTGGTCGCTGAGCGCTTTTTCTTGTTCTTTAATTTGACTCCCACAATAGCTTTTAGTTATCTTGTCGTTATCTCCGATTCTGGCCTCTCCCAAATCATGAAAGAGAGCCATTTTTATACATTTATCCATATCAGCTCCTTCATAAAAAGCAATTATCATCGCCAAGTGAGCAACTACAAAAGAGTGATCAGCCAAACTGTTGGGTCTGTCAACTCCGCAGGTTCTGACTCCCTCCCTCTTCTTTCTCTTCATCATCTGCAATTCGGACATAAATTTTAGAGAACTTCTCATAAAAACACCTCCTATTCGATTAAACTCTACTTAATATTAAATTTATTGTCAAATATTAATCCTATTTCTAGACCCCGGAGGTGCTCAAATCAGTTTTTACATTAAGATTAAGAGCAGAAGATAACCGACAAGAGCTCCTAAAGCTATCGGGGGTAGGGCCGGAATTGCCCTCTTTTCTTTTTGACTATTAAATATATAAAAGGACCCAAAAAGACCAAATAAAGCAAACACCGTAACTATTATTGCTTCACTCAATCCATAAGCTAGAACAACTGAAGATGTCAAAAATAGCGGGAAGGCTAAATCTCCTCCACCCAAAACCATAAATTCCTCCTTTTCTTTTTCTTGCAAGTTAGTTAAAAGGCCGCTAAAAGAAAAGGGGACTATAATCCCCATAATAGCCTTGGTTTTAATCATTTCCGAGGCCATTTTAACCATATGTTTGGTTTTGTAGACAGCTATAAAATCATAAACCGAAAACACGGTTAGTAAAACAGCAATTACCAGCGGATTAAATTGCCTTCCAATCACCGCTCCTATTCCCGCTATCGAAATCGTTACTAAAAAATTATGCAATAAAATGATCGGCCTTCTTTTCCAGGCTGAAATAAGAATTACTATTATAGACAAGGCAAGAATTTCAAAAACAATTGTAGAAAGAGTTAAAAAGCCACCCAGTCCAACTGAAAAAAGAAAAGCTAATCTAAAAAAGAAAACTCTACTCTTTTTAAATTTATCGCTCTGAGAAATAAAATAAACAAAAGCCGTTGCCAAGATAAAGTAAATTAGAAACCCAAAAGGAGATATTCCCTGCTGATTATTTACAGAGCCTGCTTCTGCAATCTGAAATAATTCTTCTAATCTGAGAGTAACAAAAATACCTAAAAGTAAAGCAAAAGCAAAGAAAATTGATTCAATTAGGAATATCTTCCAGAACTTTTTCATTTAATTTCTTTTATGTCTAATAAATCCGGAACAAGGAACTATTTCCGCATCAAGCTTGTCTAGAAACAAATTAACCCCTATTGAATCCGATGACATATGTCCGGCAATTACAACGTTTATATGCGCCTTCTGAGCCTTCTTACGATGTTTTTCTGATATGTGCATCCCGATAATAGTTCCCGCCCCGGCATCGGCCAATTTTTCATATATTTCAGGAGATCCTTCGGTCCCACCCGTAATTTCGGTCATTACTATTTTTCCGGCTCTATTCTTCTTGCTTCCAACAAAGAGTTTGGGTCCGGCTCCCATTTTTTCAGCTTCCCTGTATTCGGGAATTTCTCTCAAAGATTCCAAAACCTCCTCCAACATTCGGGGATTATCTTTTTTCAATTTATCCTCTACAAATTTTGCTACCATGTTGTCACAAGGTGTATGGATCGACATTAGAGGAATATCCAAAAGACGAGCCATGTCAACTGCTCTTTGATGATTCTCCGGAGAAAGCCCCCTGGAAACTTCTTTAATTCTTTTTTTAAGCAATTTTTCCGCTATATTTATCGGAACTCCATAATGATGAAGCATTTCAATTTGAAGATCCATTACATCATCAAGCCCGGCTAACGCATTTCCCCTGGGATGGTGAGAAATAACTAGATCTATATCTCCCAATCTATCAGCTAAAAGAAGCTCTTCACCGTCAATATCTATTCCAACTAATACCTTCTCAACCTTTTTTTCAGGGTTTCCGTGAAGAATTCTGGTGTCGCTATAAGGATTGTTTAACTTTTCTTTATCAAAAAATTCTTTTTTAACATCAGTCAAATTTTGATATTCTTTTTTTGCTCTCGAAAGTTTCCAGTTAATCTCTTTTTCGCCTCTGAAATCCGCTTTTTTACCTTCTTTTATTGCTAATTCGTATATATCTTTTATTGTCATATTATTCTCCTTTAATTACTGCTAATGGTTTTACTTTGGCAACCTTTTTAGCTAACCCGGAATCTGAAACTACGTCAACAATTTCATTTATATCTTTGTAGGCTCCCGGAGCTTCTTCGGTCACTCCTCTTTTAGATCTTGACTTTAAAATTATATTTCTACTTTTAAGTAGATCAAATAAGCTTTTATCAGAAATATTCTTTCTTGCTGCCGTTCTGGACATCTTTCTACCCGCTCCATGAGCGGTAGAGTAAAAACTAGACTTTCCACTTCTTAATCCTGATAAAATATAAGAGCAAGTCCCCATACTACCGGGCATAATTACCGGCTGTCCCGTTTCTTTATATTTTACCGGTAGACTCTTGTGTCCCGGAGGAAATGCTCTCGTTGCTCCTTTTCTATGCACTACCAATTTTTTTTCTTCTCCATCAACCTCGTGCTTTTCCAGCTTGGCAGTATTGTGAGCAACGTCATAAAGTAAGTTTAAGTCACCGCTTAAAGTTTCTGTCCACGCTTTACGAACTAAATGAGTTATCATTTGCCGATTAGCAAAAGAAAAGTTACAAGCTCCTCCCAGCCCTAAAAAGAAGTCTCGGCCTTCTTGTGAGTTAAAAGGAAAGCAATTTAAATTTTTATCGGGTAATTTATAATTATTTTTCTTGGTTGATTTTTTAGCTCTATTTAAAAAATCTTTACAATTTTGATGCCCTAAACCTCTGGAGCCGGTATGAATCATAACCACTACTTGTCCCTTTTCTAATCCGAATACTTCCGCTTTTTGATTATCGTAAATTTTATCTACAACTTGAATTTCTATAAAGTGATTTCCGCTACCCAGAGTCCCGACCTGATCCAAACCCCTCTTTTTTGCTCTTTTAGAAATCTTTTCATGATCGGAAACTAGATTTCCTCCCGCTTCAGACAGCTTAATATCTTCTTCTTTTCCATAACCCTGTTCAACCAACCACTCGGCACCTCTATCAAGCACGTTTTCAATATCCTTCATATTCATTGCTTTTTCTTGCCCTTGCCCCACTCCGGAAGGAACCGTATTAAATATTTTTTCTGCAACGGGATCTAAATAATCTTTAATATCATCTATGTGACTATCGGAAGTGAGTAACCTAACGCCGCAATTTTCATCAAATCCCACAAACCCAGGAGATATAACTCCACTATCTGCTAAAGTAGCCCCAACTCCTCCAATAGGAGGGCCGTATCCAGAGTGTATATCGGGCATAGCCACTCCATGACGAACAATGCCGGGTAAAGAAGTGATATTAATTAGTTGCTTAAGTGCTCTGTCTTCAGTCTGATTGAGAATCTTTTCGGTTCCGTAAAGTCTTGCCGGAACACGCATAAAGGAAAAATGATCTTTGGGTAATTCCCATAGATTTTTATTTATTTTTACAAATTTATCCCTCATTTTTTTGTATTTTTTTATACTCCTCTCTAACCACCCCTCTATCATCCCAAGCTATTTTTTTCCCATTTTTAACTTGAATCCAAGACTCGGAACCCTTGCCGGTAATTACCACTACATCCCCTTTATCAGCTAGATTAATCGCTTTATTTATAGCCTCCCTTCTATCAAGAATCTTTATTGCTCTTCCTTTAGTTCCTTTAGCCACCTGATCTATTATTTCTTGAGGATCCTCATCATAAGGATCTTCGTTAGTAACAATAATTTCATCGGCAAATTTGTCCGCTATTTCACCCAGGACGGGACGTTTCCATTTATCTCTACCACCACCACAAGCACCCAAAACAACAATCATTCTTTTCGGATTCATCTTTTCTTTAACCGACAAGTAAACTTCTTCTAATGCATTCGGTGTAAAGGCGTAATCCACAAAAACCGTAAAATCCTCATCAATTACTTTTTCCATTCTTCCCGGAATTCCTTCTATTTTGGAAAAAGCTTTTTTAACTACTCGACTTTCAATATTCATTTCGCGACTAACAGCCAAAGCGGCTAACGCATTATATATATTAAATTTTCCGGGCATTTTCAACTCAAAATCTTTTCCGTCCAGCTCAAAGGTAACTTTTTCACTATCTGCTTCAAAAGAAGTGGGTTTCAATAATTCATCAAAATCTCCACCCTCTTCAAGTCCATATCCGTATTTTTTATTAGCTTCAAAAGAACGGAAGAAATCGACATGTTTGTCATCAAAATTCAAAACATGAACGTTTTCGACTTCTCTAAAAAACTTACCTTTGGCATTTTTATAATTTTCAAATCCACCATGTGATTCGATATGTTCCGGTGCTAGGTTGGTGATTACAGCTATATTAAAGTCTAGAAATTTATGTCTAAATTGCTCAATTCCTTCCGAGGTTACTTCTAAAACAGCAACATCACACCCTTTTTCAACCGCTTCACGTAAAAATTTATGAATAAAACCTCTCCCGGGCATCGTCATTTTCATTAAATTTTTCCTCTTTTCACCCGCAACTTCAAAATCAATTGAAGATATAACCGCCACGGATTTACCACTAGCTTTCAAGATTTCAGTAATAAGCTTAACTGTAGTTGATTTTCCATTGGTTCCGGTAACACCTATAACTTCAATTTCTTTTCCGGGAAATCCGGTTGCCACTGCCGAAAAAAACGACCATGAAAAATGATACGCTTTCATTAACGGACTCGGAATGAATTTTCTAATCTTTTTTTTAACCATTATCCAAAAGTTTTAAAGCTTCTTTTACTCTTTCATCAACGGACTTATCTTTAGAAACCCCCTTAAGAGCTGCCTTGGCATCCTTTTTGGAAAATCCTAATGAAGTTAAAGTTTGAACGGCACCATCATCCTTTCCGGGTTCTTCTTTTATTCTTCTGGAGAGTTCAAAAATTACTCTTTGCCCTCTCTTTTTGCCAATGTCGAAAATTTTATCCAAAATTTCTTCATTATCATTTTTTATCCCCTTCTTCATCTCTTCCATCGGGGCGATAGAGGCAACTTGCACTGCGGTTTTCGGACCGATTCCGGAAAGATTGATCAGGCTTTCAAAAAACTCCAAATTTTCTTTGCTGGGAAAACCGTAGAGCCTTTGTGAATTTCTTCCAATGTTTAAGTAGCAAAAAAGCTTAAAATCTTCACCTTTTGGGGGTAAATTTTTAATTGCATCGGAAGACATGTAGGCCTTTCTTCCAACTCCTCCCGTATCTATAACGACAAAATCTTCACCTTTTATAGCTATTTTTCCATCTAAATAATAAATCATAGTGGGTTAATTATAGGATAAATCAAAACAAAAGAAAACTTTTAATATAAAAAAAAGACCCGAAAGGGTCTTTTAATGTGCCGCGGGTGGGACTTGAACCCACACGAGATTAGATCTCAGCGGATTTTAAGTCCGCCCTGTATGCCAATTCCAGCACCGCGGCATCAAATCCATCTACAATATAACCGATTCCGCTATTTTTTGCAAAAATGAGGCCTGGGCGGGATTCGAACCCGCGCATGACGGTTTTGCAAACCGTTGCCTTAGCCACTTGGCTACCAGGCCTTAAAAATTAAAACTAAAGTTCGGGTATAACTTCTTTTTCTTTATATGCAACTAAAATATCTCCTTCTTTAACCGTGGTTTTTCCCTCATAAAGCATTCCGAAATTTTCCCTTTCCGGTATTTTAGGAACATCTTTCTCCTCTTTTTTAAGGTTTATTAATTTTCCTTGACCAATCTCTTCTTTATCTCTAACTATCTTTACCAGAGCTCCTTGCTCTATATCTCCACCTATTGCTTTTCCTCCTAAAATTTGTCTTCTTTTGTCAGTTTTAAATACCTCCAAAATCTTTATATTACCCATCTTTTCTTCTATGGTTTCAGAATCGAGGAGCTCTTTCATCATCTCTTTAACCTCTTCAACTAAATTATAAATGACTTGATAATTGTTAATCTCGATATTTCCCTGTCGGGCTAACTCTTTTGCAACCTTATCAATATCAACTCGGTAGGCTAAAATTACTCCGTTACATGTTTTTGCCATATCAACATCATTTTCTCCAACCTTACCAATACCGGCATCAACCACGTTTATACCAATCTTTTCTCTGGGTAATTTTTGAAAGGTGTTTTTGATAGCTTCCAAAGATCCCAAAACATCAGCCTTTACTATCAGATTAAGTGCTTTTCCTTTAGGATTGAATTCTTCAGAAAAATCAACTACACCTCCTTCATTAATGCTAGCTTTTTTTGCCTCCTTTTTTGAGCTAAAAACTTTGAATTTTTCTCCAACATGAGGATTCATTTTCAATCCACTGGTTCTAGCCGGAGTTGATGGGGTTGCCTCTTCTATTTCTTTCTTCTTAAAGTCTTTCATTTTTCTAACTTTTCCAAAACAACAATCTGTTCCGATTATATCTCCCTTTTTTAGAGTACCTTCTTTTACTAAAAGAGTAGCGTTTATTCCTTTTTCAGGATGAACGTGAGTTTCAATAACCACTCCTTCTGCCTTTTTATTGTAATCAGATTTAATTTCTTCCATTTCAGATAAGAGAGAAATCATTTCCAAAAGATCATCTAACCCTCTTTTTTCTTTTGCCGAAACCTCAACACAGGGAACATCACCTCCGTAAGATTCAACCATTACTCCTTCCAGAGAAAGTTCCTTTTTAACTCTTTCAACATTAGTTCCTCGTTTATCCATCTTATTAAAGGCAACCAAAAAAGGAACTTCTGCATCCTGAAGATGATTAATTGCTTCTTTTGTCTGCCTCTTTACTCCTTCATCAGCAGCTACAACCAATATTCCTATATCAGCAACATCAGCCCCTCTGGATCTCATAGCACTAAAAGCAGCATGGCCGGGAGTATCTATGAAAGTTATTTTTTGATCATTATGATTAACCATATATGCTCCCATGTGCTGGGTTATTCCTCCGGATTCTTTTTCTGTTATTTTTAGATCTTTAATAGCCTCCAGTATAGAACTTTTTCCGTGATCAACGTGTCCCAATACAGCAACTACCGGGGGTCTTTTTTTTATTTTTTTAGTCATAGTTTTTCTATTTATTTCATAAAGCGGTGGGAGAGGGATTCGAAATAAACACCTGTTTTATCCCGTCCCCTGACTCTAAAAACCCACGGTTTTTAGTTGTCCAGCATCATACCCGATCATTCATATGCTGAGAAGTTTCTTTAAGATTCAAATTCAAGGCGCAAGGATTGAGCGATGCCGGAAGGCAATCGTGATTGACGAAGTAACGCCGAAGATGAATTTTAAAAAGCTTTCTTTTAAAAGACGACTGTACTTTGATCACTTTGGTTGTCACTCGTCTATCGTTTGTAAATAACAAACTTTAATCCTCGTTCCTACAAACTGATTTAAAGTACTGTCGCTCAGAATATGATGTCGGGATATGTACTGGACTGTTTCCAACACGGGATAAAACGGTTCGAATATCTCCTTCACTTTGTCTTTGTTACATTAAAGCGGTGGGAGAGGGATTCGAACCCACGAATCCGTTAGGATTAACGATTTTCGAAACCGCCGCCTTAAGCCACTCGGCCATCCCACCAACACCGTCTATTGTGGACCCGGAGAGAATCGAACTCTCGACCTCATGCGTGCCACGCATGCGCTCTAGCCGCTGAGCTACGGGCCCAAACCGTTTAGTGATTATACCTTAATTACACTTTTTTTTCAATACCATCTCCTAAAATAGTAATCACTCTTTCTCTTCTCCCGATCGCTTTAAATTTTATCTCGATTCTTTCTACAGGAATATTTTTCATACGCTCCGGCCACTCTATTAAAATTATATTTTCTTTATCTTTTGATATTTTATTAAAATTTAACTCTTTTAAATCACTCTTATTTTCCAATCTATAGCAGTCAATATGATACAAATTTTTAAATTTCTTTTTTTTAAGAGAATATTTCTTCATTAAGACAAAGGTGGGGCTACTTATATCTAAAACATCAAAAAATTGAGCAAATCCCTTAGTAAACGCTGTTTTTCCCGACCCCAAATCGCCACTTAGAGTTATGATAGTTGCACCAGATTTATTTTTTTTAATTTTTTTAGCTAACTTTTCAGCAATAATTTTAGTTTCTTTTTCGCTTTCTGTTTTAAATTTCATAAATTGACTTGAAGCTTATTTTAAGTTAAAGTTTAGTATAGTATAACAATTTTATCATGAATAAAAAAAGAGAAAAGATAACCGACGAAATAACAATACCGAACAGGCTATCGGAAAAGATAGAAAGGAATATAAATAATCTTAACTCTCTCGAAAAAGAGATAAAGAAAAGTTTCTCAAAAAACACTTCGGAGCTTTTTAATATAATCATGGCTGGAGGAATATCTCTGGGCACTTCCGATATTCATATAGAACCGAAAGAGGACGAGGCTAAAATGAGAATAAGAGTTGATGGAGTTTTGCAAGACGTGGTTAAATTTAACAAGAAAATATACAATGATATTCTTTCCAGAATAAAACTAATTTCCGGTGTTAAGCTCAATATTGAAAACAAGCCCCAGGACGGAAGATTTACAATTATTTATCCCGGTGAAGATAATAAAGGCTATTCTATAGAGATAAGAATGTCTATTCTTCCCTCGGAATATGGAGGATCGGTAGTTATGAGAATTTTAGACCCCAGAAACTTAATTACTATAGATAAATTAGGATTAAGAAATGATCTGTTAGAGATATTTAAAAGAGAGATTAAAAGACCCAATGGAATGATTATAGTCACTGGACCAACGGGATCGGGTAAGACCACCAGTTTATATGCTTTTCTAAAACATATTAGGAATCCGGGAATAAAAATTATAACCATTGAGGATCCTATAGAATACCACCTGGACGGTATTTCCCAAACCGAAGCTGCTCCCGACAAGGGGTATACTTTTGCAAACGGACTAAGAGCTATAGTAAGACAAGACCCCGATGCTATTTTAGTAGGTGAGATAAGAGATCTGGAAACAGCCAGTATAGGACTTCAAGCCGCTTTAACCGGCCACACCGTATTTTCAACCCTTCACACAAATGATGCAGCAGGAGCTATTCCGAGATTGGAGGCCTTAGGAGAAAAGCCGGTGAATATAGCTCCGGCAGTTAATGTAATAATAGCACAAAGATTAGTTCGTAAGCTTTGTGATCGATGCAAAACAGAAACAACTTTGGAAGAATTAAACTTATTTAGACTGATTAATCAAGAGCTGGATAATGTTTCCAAAGAAAAAAAACCTTTTTATGATAAAAAAACAGAAATCTATAAAGCAGAAGGATGTAAAAGTTGCAACTTTACGGGTTACAAGGGAAGGCTCGGAATATTTGAAGCTCTTGTTCTTAATGATGAGATAGAAAATCTTATATTTTCCAATCCTTCAACTTCAGAAATAAGAAAAAAAGCAATAAAAGAAGGAATGATAACCATAAAGCAAGACGGAATAATTAAACTATTAAAAGGAGAAACTACCGCAGAAGAAATTGAACGTGTAGTAGGATTATGAATGAAATGGAAAACAAAAAAACAACCCCCAAACAAGTTGATAATGATAAAAAGCTTGACCTAGCTTTGCGTCCGGATAAATGGGGGGAATACATAGGTCAGGAAAAAGTAAAACGAAATATACAGATCATTATAGAAGCGGCGGAAAAAAGAGGAGATAAAGCCCCCGAACATATGCTTTTCCACGGTAACTCCGGTCTGGGTAAGACTACTTTAGCCTATCTTATTGCAAAAGAAATGGGTGCGGGAATAAGAGTAACCTCCGGACCGGCAATAAAAAAAACCGGTGAGCTTGCAGCTATACTAACTAATCTTTCCGAAGGAGATATACTTTTTATTGATGAAATTCACAGATTAAACAAAGTCTGTGAAGAAATGATCTATCCTGTTTTAGAAGAGTTTAATCTTAATTTAGTAGTTGGAAACGGGCCAATGGCCAGAACGGTTGACTTAAATATACCCAGATTCACTCTAATAGGAGCAACAACTCAACTCGCTCTTATCTCCGGCCCACTCAGAAACAGATTTGGAGCAACCTTTAGATTAGAACCTTATAGTCAAAATGAAATAGAAGAGATAATTAAAAGATCAGCTAACCTTTTAAAAGTTGACATTAAAGAAGAATCAATAAAAAAGATAGCTTCCAGAAGCAGATACACTCCTCGAGTTGCAAATAGACTTCTAAAAAGAGTCAGAGACTTTGCTCAAGTAGAAAAAAATGGAATTGTAACTCCGGAAATAACTGAAAAAACTTTTAAAAATTTAAATATTGATAAAAGGGGTTTAGAATCGGGAGATATAAATATTTTGAATACAATAATAGATAAATTTAATGGTGGTCCGGCAGGAATAAAAGCTATTGCTGCAGCGGCAAACGAAAGAAAAGATACTATATTAGAAATTTATGAACCTTATTTAGTTCAAATAGATTTTATTAAAAGAACTTCACGAGGTCGTATTGCAACAGAAAAAGCATACAACCATTTAGGAAAAAATAAAAAATAAAAACATGGCAGGACACAGTCATTGGAGCAATATAAAACATAAAAAAGAAAAAAAAGATAAAAAGAGATCTAAAAAGTTTTCTCGCTTGTCAAAAATGATAATGACGGCAGTTAGAGAAAATGACGGGGAAACCGATCCGGATATGAATTCGGCTTTAGCTACGGCTATAGACAAAGCCAAGAAAGAAGACATGCCGAAAGATAATATAGAAAAAGCAATTAAAAAAGGGGCCGGAGAAGGAGAAGAAGGAGTGCTTGAAGAATTTACTCTTGAAGTTTACGGTCCTAACGGATTAGCAATAATATTACAAGGTGCAACTGACAATAAAAACAGAACCGTATCCCAAATAAATCAAATATTAAAACCATCCGGAGGAAAGATGGCAAAACCGGGATCGGTAGCCTGGCTTTTTGATAGAAAAGGAGTTGTAGAAATAGAAAAATCGGAAAAAAATGAACTCATAGCAATTGAAGCGGGAGCTGAAGACATACACTATAAAGAAGATACTCTTATTATTTATACAGCCCCCGATCAATTAGGAGAAGTTAAAAAGAGATTAAAAAAAGATCTCGATATAGAGTCCTCGAAATTAGGATACAAACCGAAAGCT
>CAYNQG010000004.1:16864-23975 GCA_964399315.1 uncultured Candidatus Saccharibacteria bacterium | reverse complement strand
TAGTAACCGATGAGTTTGGTAATCCGGTAGAAGAAGCATCAGTAGAAGTATCACTCCAAGATGGAGAGTTTGAATCAGGGACAACAACGACTCAAACGGATGAAGACGGCCTAGCCGTCTTTGATGGCTTAACTATAACCCAGGCCGGAGATTATGAGTTAATATTTAACACGGAAGAGATTGAAGAGGGTTCTGACACCTTCACGATAACCCCCGCCGACCCATCAGAAATACAAATAGAGACTGAGCCCGAGGATTCGGTTGCGGGTGAACCTATCGAGGGACCACCAACTGCAAGACTTGAAGACGAATTCGGTAACCTTATTGAAGAAGAAGGTAGAGAAGTATCGGTAGAAGTTGAGGGAGGTGAATTTGAATCGGGAACAACCACAATAGAAACCGATGAAGATGGCTTAGCTATCTTTGATAATTTAGAAATAGTTGAAGCCGGTGTTTATGAGCTTGTATTTAGCTCACCGGTTGTTTCCGGGGAAGCGTTTTCTGACTTATTTGAGGTTGCCCCCGCCGACCCATCGGAAATAGAAATAGAAACCCAACCCGAAGACTCCGTTGCCGGTGAGGAGATTGAAGGACCACCAACAGTCATAGTAACCGATGAGTTTGGTAATCCGGTAGAAGAAGCATCAGTAGAAGTATCACTCCAAGATGGAGAGTTCGATTCGGGAACAACCACAATAGAAACCAATGAAGACGGATTAGCCGTTTTTGATGACTTGATTGCTTCTCAATCGGGAACTTACCAATTGACTTTTAGTAGCCAGGGTGTAGAGGATGTAGTCAGTGATGAGTTTGAAATTTTTGAAGTAAAATTTATTTCGGGAACTATTTATTCGGTAGAGGATAGCGCTTCTGATCTTGAAGCAGATGTATCTCTTGCAGTAGATGGTGAGTTGATATCTACCACAACTGCAGATGAAGATGGAGGTTATGAATTTAGCGAAAGAGAAGATATCTTCAATTCAGAAGAACCTATAACGGTATTTATTAGCGACTCCGAAAAGTCGGGAATTACAGTCACTCTCTATGATGAAAATGATGAAGATTTAACTGATTTTGATGTTTATGACCAAAGAGTTATTGTTAGAGATGAATTTGGAACGGGAATAAATAGTAGTCATATTAGCCACTTTACGGAAGACATTCCCGTAGATAGTAATGAAGAAGGTATTGCTGTCTCAGAGGGTCATAAATTGATTATTTCTGAAGGTGTAAACTTCATCTCTAATGGAAGTTTAACCATTGAAGAATCGCCTTCAGAATTTGGAGGAAATCTGGAGATTCAATCCGCAGCTCAGCTTACAATTGAAAGCAATGATTTATATATAGGAGGAAGTTATTTAAATCAAGGTGAACTTAGTTATTCAGAAGGCCAAACAACACACTTCACCTCTCAAGATGCTGAAACTATAGAAGCCGGAATGGGTAATGATGATGGATTTGATAATATTGTATTCTCCGGAAACGGAAGCTGGGAGTTTATAGATAACCTTAATTTAAGCGGAGATATAGATATTCAATCGGGAGAAGTTACCTCTTCGGAAGTTATTACAATCGGAGGAAGCTGGAATAATGACTCCCAATTTAATCACAATAGCGGAACAGTGGTATTTAATTCTGCTGAAGAAGAGATTATTAACGATGGAGGAGACCCCTTTTATGATATAGTATTTGATGGTTCTGGAGAGTGGTTTTATACCGATGGAAGCGAAACTGCACCTAACTCAACAACTGTTGAATCCGGAGAAGTAACTCTTTTAAACAGTAAAAAAGGAGACCTAACAGTAAATGGAGGAACTCTATTTATTGATTGGTATTTAGGGGTTCATACCGTAATGAGAGATACGGAAGAAGATCTTTCAACTGTAGAGGACTCCATAACAATTACTGAAAACTCTCCAACTCAAAATGAGACCGTATATCGACATGATGGAGAGAATTGGATTTCGGGATCATCTCAAACAACTCAAACTGACGATACAGGTAGAAACCCGCAACCAAATGAAGAAGGATCAATAAGATTGAGAGAGGCAACTGTAACTGAGAGTGAAACTACTAGTTACCTCTACAACTTGGAGGTTGATAGTCAAAGCAGTATAATATTTTATGATTATTATGAAGATTATGGTCAAAACTATATAACCTCATCAACTTATGGTGATGAGAGCCATGATGCGGTTATTGATGATGACTGGTATAGAAGTAATCCTGATCAAATGAATCAAGAAGAGCCTTACTCCGGAATGAATGAAGCACCTGAAGAAGGAAGTTGGTATATAGGGCTTGATGCATCAATATTCTTTAGTGCTGGAGCCGATGTTCATATCGGAGAATTGAATGAGTTTAATAGCTGGACAAATGAAGGGGTGTCCGATCTAACCGTAAATACGGCCAACACGGGTGGATATACGGTTTCAGCTTGGGCTGATCATGATGGAAGGATGAGTGTTGAAGAAGACGATGAGTATATTGAAAGATGGCCCTATGATAACAACGAACCTTCTTCTTGGGATGAAACTTGTAGTAGTGACAATGAGTGTGGTTTTGGATATACTACGGATGCGGATTATTTACCCGGTGGAGAGCCTGACCGATTTAGTAATCCTTCTTTCTGTGAATCTTCAAATGCGTGCTGGGCCGGCTTTCAAGGATCTTCAGAAGATGCTGCTCCTGTAGCATACAACGATTCAGCTACGGAGGGAGATGAAGTTACTACTATTACATACCGGTTGTCAGTTCCGTCATTGAGAAGACCCGGAGATTATAGCGGAACAATATTCTTTATGGTTAATACTAATTACTAGCTTATGAAGTTTAAAAGTGTAATTTTAACCGTCTTATCCTTACTTATTATCTTATTTTTGCCTACAATTACGGAGGCGGGAGTTGGGCTTTCTGTTTTTCCTCAAAAGTATGAAATAACTGTATTTCCGGGAGACAGTTACGAGGGCGAGTTTAAGATTCACAACCCCAACGATATTGCTCTTCCCGTTACTTTGAATGCTATTCCTTTTGGAGCGGAAGATTCAACCGGTGATCTAATTTTGGATGCCGAAGATGAAAGGGGGGCGGTAAGATGGATTAGTTTTAATGAAGACAACCTACTTCTTTCACCCGGAGAAGATGCCAGAGTAGAGTTCAACATTGATGTTCCTTCTGAAACACCCGAGGGAGGGTACTATATATTTACTAGATTTGAACTAATAATCCCTGATTTTGATGATTCGTCCACCAGAGTAGTTCCGTCGGTAGGGGTTCCAATAATGATTGCTACCACTGATTTAGCCCTGGATGAAGTTGAGCCTGATGAGGATTTAATGGAAATTAGAAACTTTGCTCTTTCTTCGGAAAGAAGATCTCCACTAGAAGGAGTTTTAGGGCAAGGAAGAAATGTGGCTTGGGCTCAGCAAGAAGAGATAAGAAGAACTCAAGTCTCCAGAGGTCAGCCGAATAAATTTATATTAGATATACAAAACAACGATATATTTCATGTTCAGCCGAGGGGAACATTGACAATTTATGATGCTTTAAATAGAAAAGTTGCCGAGACCGACTTTAGAGGGCAGACAATATTACCTAAGATGAGCAGAGAGTTTTTAGTTTCTGTTGAAGATGACGATTGGAAACGAGAAGAAACTGCACTACAAAACATATATGCAAGTATGATGAGTGGGAGATACAGAGCCGAATTGGATTTGAGAGGGGATAGCCCCTTAAGAGGTGAGATTAGGGTTAAAGGAGAGACGGGGTCGTTGGATCTTTTAAGCAGCACGGTCTTTATTTTTTGGATATCAGTTTTAGTCTTCATGATTATCGGTTTTCTTATTAGAGGAAGGTTAAAAATGATGTTGAGAATCTTAATAAAAGGAAATAAATAAAAACATGATAACAAAGATGGAAGATAAAAAATTACCGGTAATAATTCTTTTAGCCGTTTTGATTTTTGTCGGGGTTTTGCTTTGGACAACCGATAACGATGTTGGTCCTGTTGGTGGCTGTGATGAGGTGTTTGTAGATGGTAGAGACGAAAGAGAGTATGAGCTTATAGAAATAGACGACAGGTGTTGGTTTGCTGAAGATTTGCGATATGGAGAAGGAGATCCTGACTTGGTTGAGGCGGAAAATCGGCGTCAATGGGAGGGGGCTGGAGTAAACAGTTATCCGGCTCTAATGGTTGATGAAAACTTATATAATTGGTATGCGGTAGAAAGTCTAGATCTTTGCCCGGATGGATGGAGTGTCCCGACTGATGATGAGTGGCACAGTTTAGAAAACCACTTATCCCTGGAAGAATGCAATCCGGATAGAACGGGAAGTTTTGGGTGTTATCCGGCCGGTATAAAGTTAAAAGGTGATTCGGATATTGAGATTTGGAATGAAGAGAGCTGCATCGATTCCGAATATGAATGTAGCGGGTTTAGCGCCACTCCGACCGGCGCCAGGTACAAAAGCGGAACCAACTTTGGTGAAGACATTGCCTTTTATTGGACATCTTCAGAGAGCGAGGATGGCGCTCTCTTTAGAAACATAAGAAGTGGAAGAGGAGATGTTTTTAGAAATGATATTGATAAAAGTTCCGGAATGGCTATCCGTTGCATTCAAGATGAGTAATAGGGCTTAGCTTGATCCGATTACCGCTTAATAATTTTAACTAAAATGGTATTGACAACATAGCTAAAATTAGATTATAATTAACCAATTGAATATTTTCTTGTTAAATAAATCTTAATAATTTTAACTAAAATGGTATTGACAACATAGCTAAAATTAGATTATAATTAACCAATTGAATATTTTCTTGTTAAATAAATTAAGTTGTTATGGATTAAAAAAGGATGTAAGGAGTAAAATAAAAAAGTCGTAAACTATAAATTAATAAAAAATATGGAAGAAATAGTATTAAAGTACAGAAAAGAAATAATAAAAACGATATCCTTCTCATTACTTGTCGCTCTGGTAGTTGGTCCCGTTGGGTCTGTAACCGTCCTTGCAGATGAAGATGATCCGGAAGAGACAATTCAAGTTACTGCAAGAGTTGATGCCTGGATTGATTTTGAGATTGATGACACTGATCTTGAACTGGATCCGGACTTGATTACTGCCGCCGGTGAAACTAATATCGGTACTGCAAGCACCGGCTTGACTGTAGGAACAAGTAATCCTGCCGGCTGGACTCTGCAAGTATCAAGTGAAAATGAAGGACTTTATTATGATGGCGCGGAAGAGACAATCTCTTCTGTTTCTGATTCCAGGGATTTGGCTGCCGGAGAGGCCGGTTACGGAATAAGTGTAGCTCCAAATATTGGAACTCCTGAAGAAGGCTACTCTGACGAGGGAGATAATGTTGGTCCTGTAACTGGTACCGCTACTTTTATGACTCATGATGACGCTCATGATATGGACAATGTTGGCGATTTAAACATAAAGGCAGCTGCTGATCCGACTACTGCAGAAGGAGACTATACTGATGAGATTACCATTACCGCAATGAGCGGCATTGAATAGAAGATTTGCAGATTTGTTAAATTAAAACCAAAAAAAATCTTTAGGCGTGATTTTCTAAAACTGATTTCGGCTATCGCTATATTGCTTTTCCTTTTTAGTCTCAACACTTCATCTGCGCAGACAAGAAGGGTTGCTGTAACTCCGCTTAACTTTCAACTAACTTCAGAAAGAGGATCTAGGGCCGGTGATTTCTTAACCGTCTATAATCCGTCTTATGAAAATGAAGTTGATGTTGAAATGAGTGTCGAAGATATTTTTCCGGAAGGAGAAGAGGGGCGGGTAATACTTGAGGCTCCCGATGAAGATCAGGACGCGATGGCTATATCTAGATGGGTCAACTTTGAGCCGTCTAATTTTTCTTTAGAGCCCAGAGAGCAAAAGGATGTTAGATTTACGATAGATGTTCCCGAAGAGGCCAATCCCGGAGGTCATTATGTTGGGCTTATTGCCGAAACTAAAGGTGGTCAGGCCGACGGAACCGGAGTTGGAATAAATCAAAGAATAGCCTCTCTGGTTCTTCTTACTGTTCCCGGTGAAATGGATGAGAGTCTGTCCACTGTTGGCTTTGACACCTTCGAAAGTTACTACGAGTATGGGCCTATAGGCTTTGAGGCTCGATTTGAAAATAACGGAACTGTTCATTTGCAGCCGGAGGCAACCATTTCTATTGAAAATATATTTGGCAATGAAGTTGCTGAAATAGATGTAGAAAGAAGAAATGTTCTACCCGGTGCAACGCGTAGACTTAGAGCCCAGTGGGATGAAACCTTGCTGTGGGGGCCGGTATATAATGCAACGATTAGAGGTAGTTACGGTTCTGGTTATCCGATAGAGCAAAAAACGATTACTTTTTGGGTCTTCCCATGGAAGTATGGATTAGCCGGATTGCTTGTTCTTTTCTTATTTTTCTTAACCAGAAAGAGGTGGATTACAATTATTAAAATTTTAATTTTTGGTGAAAAAGCTTTGTCGGGACAATAACCTAATTTTATAAAGATATAGATATTTAAATAATAATTTAAAATGAAGGAGGGATTAAAGTCATTTTTTGAATTTAAAATTGGAGGACTAGCCATTAAATTAGCTCTACTTTTTTTGATATTTCCATCTTTGGTTTTTGGAGGTTCTCTATCTTTTTCACCTTCAAGTGGATCACATGAGGTTGGAAGCAGGTTTTCCGTTGATGTTTTAGTTGATACTGATGATGAAATAGATTCCGCCGGAGCGGAAATTAGTTTTGATAATGATCTAATAGAAGTTCAAAATATATCTAATGACGGAATCTTTGGAATGTGGCCAACGGAGCCGAACTACTCTAATGCTTCCGGGACCATTGAATTTCAGGGTGGGACTCCAAGCCCTCACAGTGGAAGCGGAACGATAATCACGATAAATTTTAGAGCTACGGATGAAGGAACTGCATCCGTTTCTTTTGATAATATGGAAGTTTTGAGGGCCGGAAATGACGTTACCGAATCTTCAAGCGGAGCTTCTTACGAGATAGCTTCCAGCCCCGAACCCGATCCGACTCCCCAACCGGACCCGACGCCTCAACCGGACCCGACGCCTCAACCGGAGCCGGAAGAAA
>CAYNQG010000004.1:7122-16764 GCA_964399315.1 uncultured Candidatus Saccharibacteria bacterium | reverse complement strand
CCGGAAGAAATTCCTGTTCCCGAAATAGAATCCGATACTCACGATGAAGACGAATGGCACTCTGACAACTCCCCTCTATTTAATTGGAGTATCCCCGATGGAGTGGATGGAATAAGGGTAGGTCTTAGTAGAGACAGTGGCCAGACTCCCGATCAGGATTTAGACTCTTCGGAAACGGAGTATTTAGCTGAGGATTTGGATGACGGTGTTTGGAATTTTTCCGCACAATTTAGATCGGGTGATGTTTGGGGAGATCCTTCGGAATATCAAGTAAAAATAGATACACAAAATCCGGAAAGTTTTGATCTGCAAGTGGATAATGAAGGAGATCAAAAAAATCCTCGCCCTCTCTTTATCTTTGAGAGTGAAGATGTTGTATCGGGGATAGATTATTATGAGATTCTTCTTAATGATGAAGTTTATGATACTGTTGATCCTGATGATTTGGACGAGAGTGGTTATCGACCGGATTATCTTCGAGCGGGAAATTATTTTTTAGTGGTTAATGCTGTAGATAGAGCCGGAAATGAATCTTCTGACTTTGTTAATTTTGCAATTGAGTCGATACCTTTGGATTTTGATGAATTACCGGCAAGAGCATCCAGTGGTCAAGATTATATAATATCCGGAACCACTGATCCGGGAGCAAGAGTGAGAGCCTACTATCATCCCGTTGGTGATGATGACGATGAAGATCTCGAAAGCCTAACTCAAGAGACAACAGCGGATGAAGATGGTTATTTTGAAGTTAAAAAAATCTTGGAAAGAGGAGAGTATCAATTAGAGCTGGAAGCTGAAGATTCTGAGGGTAGAGTTACGCCCCTCTTTGAGTTGGGGACTGTAGAGTCCGGAATGGATAGAGCCTTTTTGCTTAGCTTGATTCTACTTATATTTTTAATAATTGTTGCTTCGATTGTGGCTTGGAGGCTATGGGTTCAAGTTCAAAAAGAAAAAGAGGCTTATGAAAAAGAAGAACCGGAAGTAATGGAGGTTAAAAAACAGGCCTACCAAGTTTTAGAAGGAAGAATAAAAGAACAGATAGATTATTTGGAGAGTAAGGTGGAACTAAGTAGGAGTGAGAGCAAACTTTTAAGTCAATTAAAAGAATCCTTGGAAATATCCGAGGGAGCAAAAATAAAAAAAGAAAACCAAGAACAAAACAATGGATAATTTAATAATATTAGTTGCGGGAATTATAATAATAATAGCTTATGCTCTTTACAGAATATCTTTTTGGAGAAAAAGAGTAAGAACCGAAATTTCCGAAGCCGAAGATGCTGTTGATAGTTCTTTTCGCCAATTAAGAGAAAAGATAGAGAAAAATGTTGAAATGCTTGACAACAAACCGGGCTTAAGTCAGGAAGAAAAAGAGATCAGAGACAAGCTTCAAGAGGCTTTGAATAATCCTGAAGAAATTATAAAGAAAGAGATTAGCGATATAAGAAAAGAGATAGATTAAAATTTAAAATAAATGGGAGATAAAATAAAAAAAATAAAGATAATATTAGGGGCTTTAAGTTTAGCCCTAGTCCTACCCCTCTTTTCGGTTGTAGCCGAAGAGTCAAATATATTCTCCCAAAGTGCAACCAATTTTATAGTTGCTGACGAAGAAGCCGAGCCGGGTGATATTTTAGTAAAAAAAGAGGGTCAGATAATGAGATCGGAAAGTAGATATGATGAAGATATATTCGGAGTGGTGGCTACTGATCCGGCAGTTGTAATAGGAAGAGAAACCGAGGATAGTTTGCCTGTAGTCACGTCAGGAGTAACTCAAGTTTATGTTGATGCAGATTATGAATCTATAAATTCCGGTGACTACATTACTACTTCATCCGAACCGGGAAGAGGGCAAAAGGCTCCCAGTCCGGGATATGTAGTCGGTAGAGCAATGGAAGATATGGAGGAAGGGGAGGGTTTTATAGAAGTAATGGTCAATCCTCACGAAGCAATATTTGAATCCGAAAGAGAGTGGGATGAAATAACTCTTTGGGAGGCTGTAGGAAGAATATTTACCGCAATAGAGAGAGATGTTCCGGAAGTTATTAGATACATGCTAGCCTTCTTTATCGCTGTTGGAAGTTTCATCTTTGGATTTAGATCGTTTGCCACTGCCCTGAGAGAAGGATTGAGAGGAATCAGCAGAAATCCGCTTGCAAAAGGAAGTATTAAGTTTGCCATGGTTCTTAACCTGCTGGGAATTATAATTTTAACTCTTGCCGGACTGGGACTATCCTTGTTAGTAATACTTTTATAATAAACAAAATAATAAGCAGTTAAAAACAATATAATGAATATTTCAAGCTATATTTTTCACATAATCCTCCTTGTCATCTTTCTGGTTATAGTCGAGGTTATAATCAGACTTATATTTTTGCGCAAGAAAAATAAAATGATTGCCCAGAAAAAGAAAGGGGTTAGCGAAGATGTCGAAAAGATGAAGAGAGAAAAAGAGGAAGAGATTAAATCTCTTTTGAGAGAAAAAGAAGAGCTTGAAAAAGGGAATCAGATTGAAGCTGAAGAAGAGAGAGAGTCTCAAAAAAGAAAGCTCTCCATAAGAAGTCAAGATGAAGAGGTTGAAGAGGTAAATCAAGATGAAAGAGAAAGGGAGGTGCATCAAGAGAATAAAGAAAAAGCTGAAGAAGAGAGAGAGTCTCAAAAAAGAAAGCTCTCCATAAGAAGTCAAGATGAAGAGGTTGAAGAGGTAAATCAAGATGAAAGAGAAAGGGAGGTGCATCAAGAGAATAAAGAAAAAGCTGAAGAGAGAAAAAGAGAGGCTGTAAATGAGAGAAAAACGGCTAAGAGAGAACCGGTTAACTACGATGAACTTAAAAAGACAGAAAGAGAGATATCTGAAAAAATGAAAAAGAGAGCTGATCAAATGATGGAGGAAGAGATGAGAGAATGGAAGAGGGAAAATGAAAAAATGAGAGAAGAATTAATTAAAAAGACTCAGGAAAAAGCTGATCAGTTTTTAGAAAAGATGGATGAGAGATTTGAAGAGGCTTATAAACCCGTGGAAGAGACCATTAAAAAGCAGACCGAAAAAGCGGAAAGAGAGATAGAGGAATACAAAAGGAGAAAATTCGAAGAAGTTGATAAGAATATATACAAGCTAGTAAAAAGAATTACTGAAGATGTAATTGAAGAGTCTATAGATATGAGTGATCATGAAAGACTGGTTTTAAATTCGCTAGAAGAGGCTAAAGGGAAAATATTTTCTGAAAGAAGTAATGAAAGAAAAGAAGAGAAATAAAATCGGTAACCTAAATATTTATGGAAAAAGCTTTAAGTGACTTACTTAAAAAAATAAAAACAAAAGAAGATCTTACCGAATACATGAAAGAGATCACGGCTATGGAAAATTATATCTTCGATGGAGGAGATGTTGACTTTTGGAATAGAGAATTAAAAAACGAAAGACAGGAAAACATTAGAGAGGCGTTAACCAAACTAAAAGAAGATAGTCAAAATCTGGAAACCATAAAAAACCTAAAGAGAGACAGAAATGAACTGATTGAAAAAGAGGAAAGGCTGAGTAATTACAAAAAAGAGATGAACCAATTGGTCAGAAGCTTGGCTTCAGGACCTAAAAAGGATCGCTTACGAGAAAAGATAAAAAGTATTGAAAAAGAAAGAAGAGGTTTGGAAGAAGAAATATGGAAAAAAGAGGACAAAATATCTGAACTTCTTGAAAAAAATAACTTTATTGACGAAGGAGAATTTAAAAAGAATCAGAGTATAAAGAGATTGTTTAACAAATTAAGAAATCAACTTTCAGAAATTTCTCAAGTAAAGATGGAGGTAGCTTTTTCTCCATCACGCGAGACTGTAGAAGAGTTTATTCAGTGGTTTGAGGAAAACATGAATAAGAGGGTTGTCTTGGATTTAACCGTTAATCCGGAAATAATGGGCGGAGTGATAATTGAGCATGAAGGAAGATGGATTGATATGTCCCTAAAGGAAAAATTGAAAGATTACGATTTAAATATCGCTGAAAACAGCGAACTATGAAGAGTAAAGAATTTACAAAAAACCTCCAAGAGATTGGAGAAGTTGGCCACACATCCAGGGCTAGTAAATCCATAGTTTACATCTCCGGACTTCCTTCGGTAAGAGCCAATGAAAAGGTTATTACCGAGGACGGAAGTGTTGGAATGGTTTATTCTATAACTGATGAAGGAATAGAAGCGTTGATGTTTCAAAGTGAGGATAGGATAGAGGCCGGAAAAAGAGTTGCCAGGACCGGAGATCTTTTCAACATTCCGGTTTCGGATAATCTTTTGGGCAGGGTGGTAGATCCATTAACCAAGCCTCTGGATGGCGAGGGGCCTATTAGAGGCGAAAAAAAGATGATGAGGATAGAGAGAGAGGCTCCGGGAATAACCGAGCGTGTAGAGGTTAATAGACCATTGGAAACCGGAGTTACGGCGGTTGATTTAATGGTGCCGGTAGGTTATGGACAAAGGGAAGTTATTGTGGGAGATGCAAAAACCGGAAAAACCACTCTATTATTACAGGCTATATCTAATCAGGTAAAAAAAGGTACGGTCTGCATTTATGTTGGAATCAGTAAGGAGAGCTCGGCACTTAAAGAAGTTGAAGACTATCTAAAGGGGGTAAACGCTTTTGAAGAAGTGGTGATGATGGTGACCACTTCAAATCAAAACCCGACCATGCACTACATAGCTCCGCTTTCGGGAATGAGTGTTGCCGAGTATTTTAGAGATAAGGGAAATGATGTTTTGATTGTGTTTGATGATTTGAGCAATCATGCTAAAGCATATCGTGAAATTTCGCTTTTACTTAAAAATCCACCGGGTCGTGAAGCTTATCCCGGTGACATATTCCATCTTCATGGAGCTTTGATAGAGAGAGCGGGTAATATAAAAGATGGAGAAGGTGGTGAGGTTTCGATAACCGCCCTACCGGTTGCCGAAACTCTTGAGAATGACATCTCCGGATTCATACAGACCAACTTGCTTTCAATGACTGACGGGCATATATTTTTTGATATAAATGAGCTTAAAAAAGGACGTAATCCGGCCATAAATATATCTCTTTCCGTATCCAGAGCGGGTAATCAAACGAGGGACAGTATTGATAAGGATGTTGCCGGAAGAATCAGAAGTCGATTGGTAAATTACCGAAAAGTTTTAAAGGTGAATCAATTTGGAGCCGAGCTGTCGGAAGAAAACAGAAAGTCTCTTGAATTCGGTAGAAGAATAGAGGTTCTTTTAGGACAAGGAACTCATGAGCTTATAAGGAGAACCGAGCAACTTTTTCTATTCGGACTTCTCTTCTCTGATTTTTGGGAAGATGTTCAGATGAAGACAATGGAAGATGAGGTGCGTAAAATATTAAAAAAGATTCGAGATGGAGTTGTTGTAGATCCACGGGATTTAGAAGAAAAAATCGATCAAATGGAGAGCGTTGATGAGTTGATTCCTTTTTGTAAAAAAATAGCTCCTGAGCTGGAAAAATATCTATAAATTATGTTAAATCCTCGTGAAATAGAAGAAAAATTGAATGCAGTTAAAGCAATAGAAAGTATTACAGTAACATACCAAGAGGTTTCTCAGCAAAAAATGAACGAAATACGGGAAAAGGCCTTAAAAAACAGAAAGTTTATCGGTGAACTTGCTAAGCTTCATAGTGCAGCAAAATCAGCCTACCTTAAAGAGGAAAAAGAGAGAAGAGAGAGGGGTGAGCCGGGAGAAGATGTCTTTAAGGATAAAGAAGGAGAAGTGGTCGTTTTTATCTCCGCTAATGCTCGCTTCTATGGGTCTTTAATATGGAAGGTCTGGAGAGAAACTGCAAACTACTTAGAAAATCGGGAAGCTGACTTGGTCGTTATTGGAGAGGTGGGTAAATTTTTGGTTGAAAATAATTATGAGGGCGGCAGTTTTCAATACTTTGATCTGGATGACGATGATCCAAATGAAGAGCAGGCCAGAAAAATAATAAATCACATTAAAAAATACGAAAAAATAAATATATTCCATGGGGAATTTAAAAACGTTCTAACTCAAAAGGCGGTAAAGACCGATATATCCGGAGAAATTTCGGATCAGAGCCTGGAAGAAACCAGTAGTTATCTATTTGAACCCTCCCCGGGAAAAGTGATGGAATTTTTTACTGATGAATTAATTACGGCCTTTTTTAATCAATCCTTTTTGGAACACAGACTATCACGTCATGCCACTAGAATGGTGGCCATGCATCAGGCCAGCAGTAACGCTGAAGAAGAAATAGAAGAATTAAAACAGCAAAAAACGAGAACAAAAAGACAGCTTTTGGATAAAAAACAATTTGAAATAACAACCCCTTATCAGCTTTGGGATTAAAATATGAGTAAAAATAACAAAAAAAATTCCGGGAACGGACATATTCGCGAAGTAAAAGGAGAAGTTGTAAGAGTTGAAATGTATAGAGAATCCCCTTTTCTTAATGAGATTTTAAGAATTCCCGACAAGCCGGAGGTTAGGCTGGAAGTGAAGGAGATTAATTCTGAAAATGAAGTCTTTGTATGTACTTGTGTAGCTCTGTCCGGGTTTGATGATATTTATAAAGGGGCATCGGTTGTAAGAACTAAAAACCCACTTCTCTTTCCGGTAGGGGAAGAGCTTTTGGGGAGAGTGGTTGACGCTTTTGGTAATCCCAGAGATGGAACCGATGATTTTGAGACCGAAGAGAGCTGGCCCATCTATAGAAAACCTTCTTATGAAGAGATATCATCAGGGAAAAAGGTGGTTCAAACCGGAATCAAGGCAATTGACTTTTTTACTCCCCTTCTGGAAGGTGAGGAGATTGGCCTTTTCGGTGGTGCTGGAGTGGGTAAAACGGTTCTACTCATTGAGCTTATGCACAATGTTGTGTTTCACGAAGAAAAATTATTGGTTTATGCCGGATTGGGGGAAAGAATTAGAGAAGGTCATGAACTGCACAAGACATTGGCTGATGTAGGGGTTTTGGATGCTGCCTCTCTTGTTTATGGGCAGATGAACGAGACTGCTTCAATTCGTGTAAATGTTGGTTTTGCCGCTGCTACCATCGCCGAATACTTTAGAGAAACTCGTCAAGAGGATATGTTTGTTTTTATCGATAATGTTTATAGATTTCTGCAAGCCGGAAATGAGCTCTCTTTAATGCTTGACAGAATCCCTTCCGAAGGTGGTTATCAACCCACCCTACAAAGTGAAATAGGTGAGCTCGAAGAAAGGCTTTCTTCTACCGACAAGGGAGCTATAACCAGTGTTCAGGCGGTTTATGTTCCTGCCGATGACATTACCGATCCCGGTGTGCAAGCCATATTACCTTATTTTGATTCTACGGTTGTTTTGTCTCGTGATGTTTATAGAGAAGGACGATATCCGGCAGTTGATATACTTGAATCTTCTTCTACCGTTGTTGACCCCGACATAGTTGGAAAAAAGCACTATAAGTTATATATGGAATCCAGAGAACTTTTGGAGCAACATAAAAATCTAGAGCAGATCGTCTCTATTGTTGGTGAATCGGAATTGTCGGCAGAAAACAGAACTACTTACGATCGAGCGAAAAAATTACTTAATTTTATGACTCAGTATTTTGAGGTTGTTTCTGACCAGACCGGAAAACCGGGTCAATACGTAAACATAGAAGATACCGTTGATGGAGTAGAGGCAATTATCTCCGGTAAAGTTGACGATTATGATCCGGAGGAGTTTTTATACATAGAAACAATAGATGACTTAAGAAAAGATGGCTGATGATAAATTGAGTGTAAAAATAAATTTTTCAGCTATGATAAAAAAAGAACCCTTCGAAGGAAGGGCTGTTTCCATATCGGCTAAAAATAATCTGGGTGATTTTTCAGTTTTGCCGAAGCATAGCAACTTTATAACTCTTATCTTTGATGAGTTGGAGATAGATACCGGTTCAAGAAAGATAGACTATCAGTTTGATAGAGGAGTGATGAAGATTGAAAATAACGAGGTTGACATATTCTTAGGACTTTAAGAGTTACTCACAAAGCTCCTTGACTAACTCCCCTTCTTTTATTTGAAGACAATACTTTTCATCCGTTTCAGCATCCGTAATTTGGATGCTGTTTTCGTTTACGTATTGATGAGGGTTAATCATTACTTCTATCTCTCCTTTATCCTCTGAAAAGCTCTCTAGAGCCACTCCGACAACTCTTCCGGTTTTATTTGCCCTCATTGCCACTCCCGGCTTGGATGAAGAGGTGAGCTTGTCTCCGGGTTGTATGGCGCCACCCTCGTTTGATACTTTTGTTGGTACTCTACCCGCAAGAGCAACTGTCGCTGATGAATCTTGGTCCAAATAAGAAGCCAGGGTTAGTGCCGGATCGGTAGAAACTATACCTATTAAATTTTTGTCGTAATCCGTTTTTGATCTACCCACCTCCATATCGTCTATTACAGAAACCAGCTCTCCCGGCTGAGGGCAGTCGGTGCAGGGATATTTTTCTGCCACATCGGCATCTTCACTTCTGGGGGTAAGTACCGGTCTCCAAGTTCCGACTCCCCGATCATCGGACATCAGGCCGTAACCTTCTTCGGGACTTACCGGCATTCTAAAGCCCAAAACTCGCATACTTCCTCCCACGTCTAGAGTGTGGCTGGGGGATGTACCTATACCGATACCGGATACGTTTTGATATATATCGGAGTCTCCCAACCGGTCGTCACCTTCCCATAACGGGACCCGACCTTCTTCACCGGCCCCGGGTTCTTTTTGAACGGTCCCCTCCATAAGCTCTTCCGGATCTATAGTTTCTGAAATCGCTGAATCCAAATCGGTAAGACAAATCCCACCGTCAAGACTGGTGCAGATATCATCTATTGATTCTAATCTACCGGTTTCATCTATATTTATAGCCACGTCGGTGTAATTATCTTCTATTGATGAATCTATAAAGCCCTCGTCACCAAACTTCACCAGTCTATTAGTTGTTCCGGTATGAGCAAAGTCACAATTTCCGGCCGAAAGGCAAATTTCTCCGGAAAGATTAGGTAGTGTGTAGCTTCTATCTCCTGTTATTCCTTGAGCACTTATTTCTGCCTGATAATCCTCTGAAAAATCTATTGAAGAAGCCTCTATTCCTTCATTAGCTCTAAGGGTGTCGTTTAGTTCTGTCGGGGAGTTTATATTAAGATATGATTCGGTTAAAATTTGGGATCTACGCACCTCGTCGTCTTCTTGAGCCAGTATTTCAGTGCCCAAAAATAAGACGGTTGTCAGAATGAGTGTAGAGATTATTATTTTCTTCATAGATAGGTAGTTTTTTTATTTTAAAAATTATATCACATAAAAAGAGGAAAATAAAAGGGGTTGTAAGTTGACACAAATTTTGTAGTGCTTATAATTAGCTAATGTAAATTTCCTCTCTAAAATAAAGTAAAAAAACAAAAAAAGGTCGAAGAGGGAATTAAAAAATAATTGAAAAAATCTATGAAAACGATTTTTAAAAAAGGATTCGCCTTTGTAGCGATCATTTCCTTGGTCGCCGTCGGTATTCCTCTTTTTGGTCAAACGGCAACCGAGTCATTTTTAGACTTCAGCATAACTGTTGAAGATTCGGCTCCGGAAGCTACTGATGTTACTTACACGGTAAGCTTTACTACCGGAGAGGGTATTAGC
>CAYNQG010000004.1:1857-7022 GCA_964399315.1 uncultured Candidatus Saccharibacteria bacterium | reverse complement strand
AAGAAGGAGAGTCTGATACTTATTTACTCCTCCTTACTAATGAGGATGGTGATGACATAATTGAGAGAGGTACTTCCAGAGTGGCAATTCTTGATCCGGTTACCGTAACCGCCAGAATTGATGCTACTTTGACTTTTGATGTTATGGGAGTTGATCCTGATGAGGGTGATAGGGATGGTGAATTTGGAACCGGAACAATCTGGGGTCAGATTGATCTTACGGATGATATCGCAACGGAACCAAATCTTATTCCGTTTGGGACAATTGAACCCGGAGAGATTTACACCGCCGCTCAAGATCTCTACGTTAGAACCAACGCTACTGACGGATACACGGTTACCGTCTTTCAGGACGGAAACTTGATGAGTGCCGCCGGAGATGAAATAGCTCCGTTTAACAACGGAGACGTGGCTACCCCATCAAGCCGAACACCTTGGACAGAACCGGAAGATCTGCTGGATGATGAAGATACCTGGGGTCACTTTGGTTTTACGACTGAAGACGATCACATAACTGATGATGGTTGTGATCCTGAAACTGATGGAAATTTCAGACTAGAAGATGATGATGTAATTTGGGCTGGATTTGACGGATCAGAAGAGAGAACCGTGATGTGTTATACTGGACCGGTTCCCGATCCCGATTCAACTCTTGAACAGAATGTAAACTATACTCGTGTCGGATACCAAGTTGAAATCAGTCAACTTCAACCGGCCGGTGAGTATAACAATACTCTGACTTATATCGCTACTCCGACCTTTTAAACTAGGTTTTGTGGAGGTTAAGGGTTTTCCGGGTTTTTTGCCCGGAAGCTCTTTATCTCTTTAAAACTTTAATTGCATCTGCAAGCTATATATGAAAGGAAAATTTTTTTTGGGATTAATTTGCACTTTTTTACTTATACCTTTGGTCGGATTTTCTCAGGCGGGAATAGAGGTTAGCCCTTATCGAATAGAAGAAAACGTAGAGCCGGGAGATACCGTTACCAGAACTGTTCGTGTAACCAACACCTCGGACAGAGAGAGAACCTTTTATGCCGACTTGATGGATTTTACCGTCGTTGGTGAAGGTGGTAATGTCAGACTTATGCGCAGAGGAGAAAATGAAGGCAGATTTTTAACCGACTGGGTTGATATAGGAACTGCCGGAATGCATTTTGAACCGGGAGAATCAAGAGAAGTAAACATAATATTTGAAATTCCCGAAGACGTTGGTCCCGGCGCTTATCACGGAGCCGTAGTTTTTGGACCCTCTCCACCGTCCGAAGAAGATATAGATGGATCCTTTTTAGGACTTACCCACCAAGTCGGAGTGTTGGCTCTCTTTAACGTTGTTGGTGATGTTGACGTTGATGCTAGAATAAGAGAGTTCAGCACCGATCAGCTAATCTACGATGCCCCTTTCGAAGCCAGATTTTTATCCAGAGTAGAAAATACCGGAAATCTGCATATAAAGCCGATGGGATCGATAATCATAAAGAATATGCGTGGAAGCGAGGTTGCCAACATACCTCTAAACAGGGACGGATTTAACGCCTTACCGGGCAGAATAAGAAGATTGGAGGCCGGTTGGGCTGATGATTTTGGGTTTGGTCGCTACACGGCACATCTCACACTAAGTTTTGGAGAATCGACCCGACGAGGGGGTACGGGGATAAGAACAACTTTTGATGAAACCAGCTTTTGGGTAGTTCCCAGAGGATTACTTCTTAGAATAGCCGGTGTTCTTGTCTTTGTATTGTTGGTGCTCTATTTAATATTTAAACAATATCAAAAGAAAGCCATAGAAGAAATTATGGAAGAAACCGGTCTCTCTAGAAAAAAGGCTATAGAGAAAAAGGGATCTCCGGGAATCTATTTTGTAATATCCGCTCTTGTAATAATCGGTGTAGTTTTAGCACTCGGAATATATATTTATATGTTCATAACTTAATATGCTTAAAAAAGTATCGGTCATTCTTCTTTTAGCCGTACTTTTTTCTTTTAGCTGGGCTAGTCCCGTTATAGCTGAAGAAGAAGAGGGGGAGGATGATCAACAAATTGAGGAGGTGGAAAATGAGGAGGAGGGTCAAGTTTTGGTGTCTCCGGCAGTTGTTACCGCCACCGCTTTAGAGCGGGACAGTCTTTCTTTTTCTGCAAATATAGAGAATGAAACCGATAGAAACTACAGGTATTACCCTTTAGTTGTTGAGATAGACGAAGAGGGACGCAAATTTGCCGATGAAGCATCCGGATTAGCTGATTGGGTTGAAATTGATAGAAGAAGACAGGAGTTGGGTAGTCAAGAGAGTGAGGATCTTAGATTTAGAGTAGAAGTAAGTAGAGACACTGATCCGGGAAGTTACTATGGAGCGATTATTCTTGCCGAGGGATCAACCAGAGAAGACGCTCTTGAAAATGCATTAGAACGTAATTTTCCCGAAATTTTAGTTAATATTGAAGTTGACGAAAATCTGATTGAGAGAGCTCAAATACTGAGATTTGAAAATGAAAACAGCTTTTTGCCACCGGCTGATTTTAATTTAAAGATAGAAAACATTGGAAATGTTGATGTTGCTCCAACCGGTATAATATCAATATATGACCAGCGAGGAAAAGAGGTAGAGACATTGGAGGTAAATCCGGACAGAGAACCGATAGAAAGCGAGGTAACCGAAGTATTTGAAAATGATTGGGACGAAGGGCTTGGAAGGTATAAAGCGGTCTTAAGGCTTGATTACGGAGAAAAGACGCAAAGAGAGCTTTTGGATATAATCTTTTTCTGGATAATTCCTTGGCAGGTTATGGCTATTTTTGCTCTGGGAGCGTTTGCTTTTGTGGTTTTAATCTGGCTTATACTCAATACCTGAATCTTCCAATTTATGATTTATGAAAAAACGATTTTACCTGATAATTTTATTAACTCTTCTCTTTCCCGCATTTGTATTTGGGGGTAATTTTGACAGAGTTAGCCTTACAATCAGTCCGCTGATAAATAAGATTGATGTTGAACCGGGCGGTACGCGCTCCGGTTTTTTTCTAGTCACAAACAGCTCACCCAATGATGTTTTGACTGATATATCAACGGTTGATTTTGAAGGAGGTCCTGACGGAGAGGTGGAGCTTCTTTTTGACCAAGATCAGATAGATAAACCCGAAGAGCTTCTTCTTAGCGGGTGGATAATAGTTCCCGAGGAGCCGGTTGCGGTCCCCGCCTTTTCAAGTGTTTCCGTCCCCTTTTTTATGGAGGTTCCAAAAAGAGCTGATCCCGGAGGTAAATATGCTGCGGTTTTGGTAAATACCAAGCCGGAAGAGAGTGAGGAGGGCATGGGTTCTGCAATAACTTTTTCTTACGGAGTCGGATCTTTGATGCTTGTTAATGTAGAAGGGGACGTCATAGAAGATGCCAGGCTTACCGATTTTTCTGTTTCCGAAGATGTCTATCATAGAGAGGATCCGGTCTCGTTTTCAATGACGGTAAAAAATTACGGGTCGGTACATATACAACCTCGCGGAGAAATAAGAATTTATGATCACAGGGGAACACAAGTTGACACGATTCCCATAAACAGAATTACTCAATTTGGAAATATTTTACCCGAAAGCCAAAGAAGCTGGGATTTTACTTGGGAAGGAGAAAACGATATAATAAATACGGGAAAGTATGAAGCAGTTTTATTTTTAGACTATGGCCATGAAGAGAGAAAGACTGTAACTCGGTCAGTGTCCTTTTGGGTTTTGCCGATGAGTAGAAGGCAGATGTATCTTTTTGCTTCAGTTCTTGCTCTATTTTTAGCATTTGCAGGATATCGAGCTTATCAAGTTTATAATTTTATCAATGAAGATGATTAAAAATCTGTTAAGAGGATCAATATTGGTCTGTGTAATTTCAATCATGGGGTTGTATGTGTTTTCATGGCAATTTTATGATGTGGATCCTTTGGATGCTACCAGGTATCTAGCTGCCAGAGTCGGTTCGGCAACCGGTACCGAAGTTGAAGTTTCGGAGAATCCGTACAATACACTGGCTCAACAGCTGCGTGAGAGAGAGGAGGAGTTGGATGAAAGAGAAGCCGTACTACTTGAAACTTTAGAAGAGAGAGAAAGCGATAATAGAGTTGTTTCAAATCTGATGCTTGGATTGATATTGGTATTGTTTGTTCTTCTTTTTATTAATTTTTATCTTGATTACTCAACAAGAAAAGAAGAGCTGGGAGTTGCTTAAATTTTAATAATGAAGATAAAAAACAACATAAAAAAAACAACCCTCGTAGCTTTAGCTGTAATAATTTTTGCTGCCGGAGCTGTTTTTGCAAACTCTAATCGTTTTGCAAGAGTTTCTGATAAGATATCCACATCTCAACCGGGCGTAGGTGCTAAGCACGATGTAAGCTTTACTCCCGCCAATATGATACCTGCATCCGGAAAGATAGAGATTGATTTTAGTGGACGAGAAGAGAGTCCTTTCATAGTTCCTCCGGACATGGATTACACTGATGTAAGGTTTTTTGTGGGAAGCGAAGAGCGAGCCGTCGGTCCTGAAGTTGACGAGTCGGTAAATCGTGTTGATGTTGAAGATGGAGAAAATGGAAAGGTAACTATTACTCTTGCCCCCAATACAAGCATAAGTCAGGGAACTCAAATAAGAGTTAGTATAGGCTCTGAGGATAGTAAGGTGCTAAATCCGGATCAAAACGACACTTATAGAGTAGATGTCAGGAGTTTTGATACCTCTGATGAGCTCATTGATTCCGGGTTCGGAATGATAGTTATACTTGATCCCGTTACGGTGGGTGTAGAGCCCAAGGCTTATGATCCGTTAGTCAGAACGGGGAACGCAAGTGCTCTGGATACCAGCAGTGCTCTGCTTGCTGGTTCATTGGTAAATATGGGAATCCACGACTATGTGGAGATATTTTTTCAATTTAGAAGATCGGGAGAGGACGAATGGAGAGAGACGGAAAGATTTGGTAGAAGTAGTACTACCAACTACAACGAGATAGTCTCCGGACTTGAACGGGGTGGTACTTATGAATTTAGGGCCGCTGTTTGGTGGTATGATGAGGAAGATGAAGAAGAAAAAGAAGATTATGGTGAAATAGAGGAGTTTGTCATCCTGGATGAGGAGCCCGGAGAAGGTGACGGTGATGGAGACGGTGATGGAGATGGAGACGGTGACGGTGATGG
>CAYNQG010000004.1:0-1757 GCA_964399315.1 uncultured Candidatus Saccharibacteria bacterium | reverse complement strand
GGTGACGGTGATGGAGAAGGTGACGGCGACGGGGAGCATGATGAAGAGGGCACCGGTGGAGGAACCGGTGGAGGAACCGGTGGAAGCGTTGGACCGGACACGGGTGGAGGAGATGCCGGAGGAGAAACCGGACCGGAGCCGGGAGGAGAAGCGGCTAATCCGCCACCACCGGCAAGAGAGGATCCTCCTCCTTATTTAGTTGTTTCCGGGTGGTCTTATCCCGAAGCGACAATAAGTCTTTCAAAAGACGGCGAAGAATATATGACCACGGAAACGGACAGCTCCGGACAATTCATTTTGGAAGAAAATGATCCGTTGTCCGATTATCATGTCTTTTCCTTAACTAGTGAAGATGAATTTGGCGCTGAATCCTTGGTTAGTAGTTTTGCGCTGGATATGGATCCGGACACCGGATATGTTATATCCGACCATCTACTTTCTCCGACCCTGAATGTCAGCCAGCCATCGGCAGCCAGAGATGAAGAAGCAACCTTTTATGGTATGTCCGTTCCCGGAGAGGAGGTTGAGGTTAGATTTTGGAGCGACGGAGAGGAGAGAGTGACTCTTGCCGCCGATGTTGATGATGATGGTAATTGGGAGCTCGTTCCTGACTTTGAAGATCTTGAAGAGGAGTTGGAGGATGGCAGGTACAATGTTAGAGCCAGAGCCAAGGCTCACAGAGAAGAGAGTGCCTTCAGTGAAAAGGTAGTCTTTTCTTTGGGTGAAACCGGTTGTGCTTTAGCTGATATAACCGGCGATGGCAATGTTGCTTTGCCTGACTTTAGTATTCTTATGTATAACTGGGGAACCGACAGCCAAGAGGCTGATCTTAATCGTGACGGCGTCGTTGATCTTATAGACTTTAGTATTATGATGGATTGTTGGACCGGATAAAATGATAACAAGAAAAACAACAATTAAAAATATTAAAAAGATAGTTATATTACTATTACTTCTTCCGCTTTTATCAAGTGCGGAAACTCTTTATATAGAACCGGATGAATCCGAGCACAGGCCGGACAATCAGTTTATCAAAGAAATTAGAGTTGAAACTGAAGAATGTATAAATGCTGCAGACGTTCAATTATTTTATCCGGTTAGAAATTTAACCGCTGTTGAGTTTATCGATGGAAATTCAGTTTTTTCAATGTGGCCAAAACAGCCCGAGATAGATGAAGAGGAGGGAAAGATATCCTTCTCCGGAGGTTCTCCCGGAGGGTATTGTCCTGAAGATGGAGAATCCATTCTTTTAGGGGAAGTTTTATTTAAAGCAAACCATCTACACAGCGAAGCTACGGATAGGATTCGGTTTTGGACCGGATCGGAGGTGCTTTTGAACGACGGGCAGGCAACCAGCTTGGATTTAAGTTATAAAAGCTCTTCGGTAACTATAAATCCGGACTCTGAAGAGGAAAAAGATGAATGGAGAGATAGAATAGAAAAAGACGAGGACGGACCTTCGATACTTGATATACAACTACAACGAATTCAACTACCCTCCAGTTTAAGAGAGAAGCTGATTCTATTTATAACCGCCAAAGATGCTGGTTCGGGAATAGATAGATTTGAAATATTAGAACAAAGAAGAGTTGGCTTTTTAGCTGCCGAAAGCGCTGACTGGAATCTGTGGGATAGAAGTGAAAACCCTTATTATGTTTTAGAGGACCAAAGTGGACGAAGTATAGTTAGAATTAGAGCTGTTGATAAGGCCGGTAATGAAACCGTAAAAACGGTATATCCTTCTCCGGGATGGCAAG
>CAYNQG010000003.1:20975-26611 GCA_964399315.1 uncultured Candidatus Saccharibacteria bacterium | reverse complement strand
GCCCTAAACCCAAAAGATGACCTATTTCGTGAGCAAGAGTTCTGTAATCTCTACCGGCTAAATAATCAGGCATTATAGCTGCGTTTTGATTTGGATAAGCTAATCCATTTAACCCGCCCAAGGTTTTGACTAAAATTATATTTAAACGATCCTCTCTTAAATTAACTAAATCAAAGCCTCCCTCTATTAATTCTGACACCTCTCTCCTCTCTAATTCTACAACTTCTATATCATCAATCTCTAAATTAATTCCAGCTTGGATCATTATTTTAGAGGTGTTGCTAATCATGGAATAAATATCTTCTTCATCTCTGCTCGATCCCAAGGTTTGCTCTCGAATAACAAAAACAGCTACCGGAGCGGTCAACTTCTCGCCCTCTACAATTTGCTCCATTTGTGGGATTTTTGCATCCGTAGGAGTTCTAGTAAAAAACAAGTATTCCCTTATCCCTGAAAAATAGATCATCACAAAGATTAAGACCAAGGCCAAAAAAATCTTCACTATTTTTACAAACAAACTCCTCTCTTTGTCTTCGCTCTCTTCTAATTCTTCTAGATTATTAAATTCATCCATATTAAAATTCCACCTCCCATTTCGGGTTAAATTTATTTCCGGTTTTCTCAATCTTTTTTATCTTTCCCAGTATAAATGAACGAGCATCTTTCTCACTCGATCCAACATTGTAAGCATTCAAAATGTGCCCTGCTCTTATATGATCTTTGTCAAAGATTAAATGCTCTCCCCTTGGCGGGAGGTCGGTTGTTAGGCTGTAAGGCTCAATCTCTCTCCATCCCTTCTTTGTTTTTTGTGTCTCCGGATAATAGATTCTGACAGTTTCTCTGCTTTTAGCCGCTTCACCTAAAATCGATATTATTTTTTTAAATCTCATTACCATGCTTTAAGTATAACAAAAAAATATAGGGTAAAAAATAACCACTTCCGTGGATCTTTTAGCGGTTATTAAATTTTTAAACTATTTCAATCTTCCTAACTTAATTTAATTATAAAGCTTATTTAATAATAATCTTTTCTGAGCTTGATTTTTGCCCATAAGAAGTGTAAAAAATATTTTCTTTACTCTCTAGATCTTTATATACGTTCTCAAACCTTTTATTGTTAAAGGTGGTTTTTTGATTCTTTTTTACACTCTCTCTTTTTAACCCCTCTCTTCTTGCTCTTCTTATTTTAGGACTAGTCGGCACCGGCTGCCCTCCTCCTCCAATACATCCCCCTTCACAAGTCATAAACTCTATATAATCATATAAACGCGGATTATTCTTTATCTTTTCTAAGATTATTCTCGCCTCCTCTAGACCTGAAACTTTAGTTGCATTTACCTCCCTGTTTTCCAAATTAAAAGAAAAATCATCTTTATCCTTTATATTTTCTTCCTTTAAATTTTTGTCCGTTTCTATTTTATAAGCCTCCCGTAAAGCAGCCTCCATTACTCCGCCGCTGACTCCGTAGCTTATTGCATCACCGGAAGCTTCTCCAAAGGGGTTGTCAAAGGTAGAAGGTTCTAAATCGCAAAAAGAAATATTTCTATCTCTAAAGAGACGCCCGACCTCTCTGACAGTTAAAACATAGTCAACCGGACTCCGGCCGCCTTGCTTTAATTCCTCTCTTTGAATTTCATATTTTTTAGAGCTGCAAGGCATAACAGAAACCACAATAGTGTTTTCAGGGTTTTGATTCAACTCTTTTATCATTCCACCTAAAATAATGTGCGGAGAACGAACAGTAGTTAAATTATCAATAAACTCAGGGTAGTAAGCTTCAATAAATCGCACCCATGAAGGGCAACAAGAAGTAAACATCGGCAATTCATCTTCTGATTTTTCTAAAAACTCCTTAGCCTCCAATCTGGTTGTAAAATCAGCTCCAAAGGAGACATCATAAACTTTATCGACCCCTACTCTTCTTAATCCCGTAATCAACTTTCCGGTTGAAACCTTACCGGGCTCTAATCCAAACTCTTCACTGATCGAAACTCTTGCCGCCGGAGCAATCTGAAAAATTATCTCTTTATTTTTTTGATCTAAAGGATTTTCGATATTCTCAAACTCTCCATCGGCCTCAAAAGCTCCGGCCGGACAATGATTTATACATTGACCGCAATAGACACACTGCCCGCCTTTATTCGGAACAACTTCAAACTTATGACCTCTTCCCTCCATCTCTAAAAAAGAAACCGGACAAACATCTATACAAACTCTACAGTCAATACACTTAGAAGTATCAAAGTCTATAACATTGCCAAAGTTTAATTCCGGATAATCGTCTTTTCTATCTTTAAATTTATTTATTTTTACAAAATATTTCCTAGCTAAAGAAAGAAGTTTGCACTCCGAATTCCAAACACAGTCATTACATTCCTCTTTGTGCTGAGAGAATAAGAGCTCCAAATTAACTCTTCTAATCTTCTCTATCTCAGGATTATGCGTTATTATCTCCATACCTCTCTCTACCTTGGTAGCACAAGCCGGATTGTGCCCTACTCCCTTAATGTAAACCATACAAATTCTACAACTTCCCTTGATAGAGGTGTCCGGATGATTGCAAAGTGTCGGAATTTCAACCTCATTATCGTTGGCTACCTCTAATATAGTGGACCCCTTTTCCGCTTTTATCTCCTCTCCGTTTATCTTAATTTTCATCTATCTGGATAAGTGAATTAAAAACTTCTCCGGCGACCTTTCCTAGGGGGCAATAAGAGCTATTTTTTAGGCTTAAAATTAATTCCTCTAACACCTTTTGATCATAATAACCGGATTTCAACATTTCATTTATTCTAAAAACCCCCTCTCTGCAGGGAGTGCACTTATCACAATTTCCATGCATTAAGAGTTGTGAGATCGATCGAACCTTTTCTTTCGGTTTAAATTTTTGCTTTTCAAAAACTTTTATAGATGCTAGTCGGTTGCATTTTTGGTCTAAATTATCCTGACTGACAAAAACACCTCCCAACCCTCCACCAACCTGAATCAAGAAATCAAAATTCGGATAATTATTCGTCTCCTTTAAAAGGTTTTTAAGTGATAAATTGACATCTAGTTTAAAAACCCCTTCATTTGCCACTTTCCCCGATATGCAGTAAAATTTTTCTCCACCATAACTACCTTCATCAATTTCTGCTATTGCATAAAAGGTTTCTAAGTTATGAATTAATGTTGGTTTATTCCAAAGACCTTCTTCGATTGGATACGGAGGTTTTATTTTAGGTTCCGGCCTATTTCCTTCTATTGAATTTATAGCAGCCATCTCCTCTCCTGCAACATACCTACTCTCTTTTATTTTAAGACTTACAGACTTGCCTCTAATTAGATTTTTAATTTTTTTTCCGAACACTTTTTCATAATCTTTTTTTAAATAAAAAAAACCCTCGTCTATTTCGAGAGCCTTCATAGTGAGAACCACACCCCTTACGGCTTTCTCAATTTTGTGTTGAATGATATGCTTGTCTTTAAATACGCCGGGTTCGCTTTCGGCAGCATTGCAGATTAAATACTTGACTCCCGTTTTTCCCGCAATTGAGTCCCATTTTTTCCAAACCGGAAAACGGCTTCCACTACGTCCAATTAGGGAGGCTTTTTTTATTTTATCTATTAGCATTTAACGAATCTCAAAAGTGATATTCACTGAACTACTAATTTCAGTTTCACCGGGCTCAATCGGAGTGTCGGCTGCCTCCTCCATTTCCATGGCTACGCCCTGCATTCTTTGCGGATAAAAGCGTCTTGACTCGGAAAAATCTAAAACTCTTCCCAACTTAACACCTAAATCATCGGCTATCTTTTGAGCCTCTTCTTTTGCAGCTTCTATAGCTGTACTTCTAACCTCCTTTTTCAATTCATCTTCATTACTAACCACAAACTGCAAACCGACCACTTTATTAGCTCCTGCATTTACTGCACCGCCTATAAGGCTATCAACCTGTTTTAAGTCTCTGACTTTTACTCTTAAATTATTTTCCACTTCATATCCAACTATTTCTCGAGTAACTCTTCTATCATTTTCAATCTCCCCATACCTGGGCTGAACACTAAAATTTTGAGTTCTTAAATCGCTCTCTTTAACCCCTTGATCTCTTAGATATTCATTTACGGAATTCATCTGTAGGCTATTTTCTTCAGTTGCTTCTCGGTAACCTTCTCCTTGAGTTAGTACACTAAAAACTATCTCCGCTTCATCAGGCTTTCTGTATATTTTTTCTTCCGCTGAAACCTCGATTGATCTAACGTTTTCCAGGCCTATCTGACCTCTTTGATTGAATTGATTGACTGTTATCGTTAAAACGAGAAAAATAAGAGTTATTATAAAGAGAGTTCCGACTCCATATAGGTATTTTCTAATTTTTTCCATAATTCGTATTTATGAATGAAATAAAACTTCTTTCATTTAATGTAATTTTATCATATAAAAAAACAAAGACAACCGCATTTTACGGTTATCTTTGTTTTTTAAGCCCTATTTTACGGTTGAAGAATTTCTTCCGACTCTCCCTCAATCGTAATTTCTACCTCTTCAATTGATTCAAACTGTTGGAGCGTTCTTTCGATTTGCTCTCTTACGGCAATAACTTGAGCTGAACCACCGGCTGGTTCAATGTGGTAAGTGAAATCAACAACAGCAACACCATTATCAATTTCAAAATAAAGAATACTTCCTCCTTCCGGAATAGCACTACTATACCCTTCTTCACTCTCTTCAGTTGTAACTCCTTCTAAGAGAGCATTTAAGGCTGATCTCTCTAAACCGTTTATTGCCAAAACCTCTTCTCTGTTTACGGCAACAATCTCTTCTTGCCCGTCATTAACCTGTACAAAGTAAAGATTAATATCAGAATAAGGTCCGGGAACATCCTCGTCGTCATCTTCTTCTACCATTTCTTGATTAAGCTCATCATAAGTATTATCAATCACAACACTAACTATCTCACCGTTATCAACTATAACTACGGCCACGTGCGGAGTAATAACTTGCGCTGCCATTTCGTCATCATCAACCGGCCCATATCCGGCAAAAGAAGATTCGAAGTGGTAAATTACTTCGAGAGTGCCATCACCTAGCCGATCCGTTTCTCCATGTTCAAGATTCTCCCCTCCTCTTTCGGTAAAGGTGGTGGAGTTCTCTCTAATCCATTCTTCAGCTAAAGCCTCAGCCGCTTCTTCATCTTGGTTGACATCAACATCATCCTCATCTTGATCAGGGTCAATATCCTGCTCTTGCCCTTCTTGATCTTCAATATTTTCATCAACCGGATCTATTTCATTAACGGGATCTACATCATTCCCTAAATAGATAAAGGCTACAGCCAGAATAAAAACAACGGCAACTAATGCAATTACAATTTTTTTATTCATATTTTTTTAATTTTATTTTTATAATCGACCTTTTATATCAATATTCTATCATAATTTAGCTATAAAACAACAGAAAAACCTCCCTATTCAGGAGGTTTCCCCAAATCCATAATCAATGTCATCACTCGAACTCTTTTATTCGAGAAGGTCTTCAAAGTCTTCATCATCTTCTAGAGGGTCTTCAAAATCTTCATCATCTTCTAGAGGGTCTTCAAAATCTTCATCATCTTCTAGAGGGTCTTCAAAATCTTCATCATCTTCTAGAGGGTCTT
>CAYNQG010000003.1:0-20875 GCA_964399315.1 uncultured Candidatus Saccharibacteria bacterium | reverse complement strand
TCTTCATCATCTTCTAGAGGGTCTTCGATCGGATCATCCATCATAGGATCTTCTTGAATAACAGGATCCTCGGTAGTCATCGCAACCCCAAGAATAATGATCAAAACAATAACTAGAGCAACTACTATTAGTGTTGTCTTTTTATCCATCTTATTTCTTTTAGTTTATCGACCTTTTAATCTTATAATAATTTTACAAAAAACAATAATTATTTCAAGCTGAATACTGATGAGCATCTAATATATTAAAAGCGCCCTTTTGGGCGCTTTTCATTACAGAGAGTCTCGACTTCTGTCATAAATTATCTTTTTAAAAGAATCCGGAGTCTCTAAGTTGACTTTATTGCGGCTCGGAATCTTATAAAGACGAACAAAAAAAGATCCTGAAATAAAATTAAGCCCCGCTTTAAATTCACACTTTTGAGAGAAAATCCGAACTAGTCCCTGTAATTTCACCCTCCTGGTAAAATTAATATCAACTCTTCTAATCGATTCTGAAGGAGTTAAAAACAAAACATAAAAAGGAATTGTTCCCGTCCGCTTTTCACCGACATAAATATCCTGACAGTAAATTCTGGCAAAAGCCTCAAAATTAACTTTTTTATGAACTATTATCGGAACTTCTTTTAGAAAAGTTTCAATTACAGCTAAATTTTCTTCAGAGCAATACCCATCTACTTTTTGAAGAACTGAATTAGTATTATTCATAATAACCCTCCTCTAGTTTAGATACTATAACCCCAAAACAACTTTGTCAAAAATAATCGCGATGTTATACTTAGGGAGTAAAAAAATAGAATATGAAATTAAAAAAAATAAAAATAAAAAATTATAAAAGCATATTTAACCCGATTGAAATAGATCAATTTTCCAAGTTCAATATTTTAGTTGGGCCGAATAATGCTGGAAAAACAAATATCTTGGACGCAATTGAATTCTTTTTTAATCCTGAGAAGCCTCAATTAAAAAAGAGGGATTCTGAAATGATCCTTTCTCTAAGTGGGGAGAGTAAAGATCTAGTTGTTAAAGAAGGCAAGCTTCAATCAAACCCGGATTACATAAATTCCTTGGTTCGAATTGATAAGAATCCATCATTCGAGCTAATAGCAACTGAAAAGTTACCGTCTTTCAAGTCGAGCCACCCTAAAAAATACAAAAAATTCTCCTCAGCTTTAGAGAGTAATTTTCAGAATATTCAAATTAGTGAAGAACTTTTTCGGGCAAACGTAAAGACGGACCATGGTAAGGAGTCTTTGAGAAGAATGGGGGACGGATTTAAAAGACTTTTTGTTATTTTATTCTACCTATACCACCCCACTTACGAGATTATTCTAATAGATGAACCCGAACTACACCTACACCCGTCAGTAATAAAGAAGTTTTTAAAAATACTGGAAAAAAACAATCTACAAAAACAAGTTGTAATGACCACCCACCATCCTACTCTGGTTCAGGCTAAATACTTAGACAAGACATGGCGTGTTTCGCGTGACGCGGATAGAAGTACTTCAGTTTATATGTTTGATGAACACTCCTCCCTTGATGTTGATCGACTTGTTCAAGAGATAAATGATGATAATTCAGCAATGCTTTTTGCCGACAAGGTTCTTCTTGTAGAGGGGGTTTCTGACAGTATTTTAATGCGAGGTCTTATTGATAACTTCTACCCCGGGAAAAAAGATATTAAAGTAATCTATTCGGGGGGAGTCGGAGATATAGATTTATATGAAAAAGTTTGCGACATATTTAAGATACCATACGCAGTCATGATAGACGGAGACATGCTAGATATGTATTGGAATAAAAAATTCGGAAAAGATAAAAATGCTACCGATTACAAAAAAAGGAGACTTCTGGAAGAAAAGGGTATTTTTGTGCTTAACGGCGATTTAGAGGAAAACTACCCTAAAAAATATCAAAAAAAGGACACCAAACCACTTAATGCTCTGTTGGCTAGTAATAAAATTACTGAGGAAGATTTTTCCAAAATGAAAGAATTGAAAAAAGTTGTTAAAAATCTCTAATTCCAGCTAGAGTTTTTTATCTTAAAAACTTCATGCAAAGCCTCTAAATATGTAGCAAAACTCCAGGCCTGACTAATGGCTCCTTCCGCTCTCTGCTCTTTTGCGGAGCTTATTTCACTGTGATGACCTATCGCTCCTCTCCACAACAAATCTTCTCTACTTGCCTTTAAGATTTGATTAATTTCATTTGAAAATCTTCCGTCATCAAGTCTATGCATCGCTATTGCAGATAAATTATTTACAAAAAACCAGCTATCTCCTTGATGATAGCTTTCCGGATTTTCACCGGTATAAATCTCTTTGAATCTGGGACTTTCTTTGCTTATCGTTGCCAGCCCTCCCCAGTCAAGCCAAAGCTCATAAAGAGCCCTTCTAAAGCAGGTTTTCCACTCATTTTCCTCCAATAAATCCGGGTATATATAGTAACTTAAAAAGACATTGGGGCGAACTGTTTTATCAACTTGATTTTTTTCGGGTAAATAACCATCAGCAAGCATCGACCCATCCCAAAAAATATCTCTCACTCTTTGCTTTAATTCCGATTCCAGCCTTTCATACTCCTTTTTTCTATTGGCATCAATTATTTTTCCTAATTTATACATACTCAACTGGAGGGCTTGTATCTCTATTCTAGCTCCCTCCCTTGATATTGAATCCATCCATGTCTCTTTTGAGTCAGTTATCTTTAATGGTTCTTCAGGATTAAATTCAGTTAAGCTTCTAAGTAATTCAACCAGGTTGCTTTCCTCCTCTTTGCTCAATCTATCCAAAAACAGAAAAGCTCGCTTAAACGTCCAGCCAAAACCATCCCCTATCTTGTTTCCTCGAGGACCTCTGGAATCTTCATTAATAAGTGATAAAAAAACATTCTTAGCTTTTTCAGGAGAGGTTATATCCAGCCCTCTCAGAGATATGGCTTCATCTCTTTTCCAAAACTGAAAAAACCAAGGGAATCCAGCATATATTTTTTCACTATCGACCACCAAATTATCCAAGCCCTTTTCCGCTACAACAAAATCCAACGGCTCTCTCCTATTGGAGTATTTTTTAATATCAACACCCTTTCCCAAAGCCGAAACAGCTTCCTCTCTGCTGGTTGAGGCGGAAAAGGAAATCTCCTGACCCGAAATAATTAGGGCTTTGAAAACAGCTTTCTCGAATGGTGGAGAATTTCTCTCTTTATCCAGATTGTAATTTCGAACAAAACGCTCCTCCACCTTTTTAAAAGAAGAAAACCCCTTTATAGCTAGATAAATATTATAATCATTGGTTCTGGTTATCAATAACAAATCATCAACCTTCTCAATCTTATACTCCGGATAATCGTCACTGTAAGAATCCCTAATATCCAAAACGATTTCAATCTCTTTCTCCTCACTTAGGTTGTAAAAAAATCTTCCCGTTTTAGAATCTAATGAAAAAGTCTCTTCAAAATCAGTTCCTTTTCGAGTGACTAATGATAACTTATTTTCAATCTTCTCAATTCTGCTTCTGCCAACCGGACGGATATCCTCAATTATTTTATAGACCTTTTCTCGATTTTTTCTATCAGCAATAAACCAGCCTTGATACCTGCTCTCCGGCAAATCACCAAGCCACAAGTAATCACCGTGATCGTTACCTAAAAGAAAGCTCCGATCGTTACCGGTCTCCTTTTGTCTTTTTTCTGAACCTAATAAATGTTTAATTTTCATTTTTTATAGATTTATTGTGTGCTTCAATATAATTCTCTACAAAGTCACTCCAGTCCGCCTGGGCAGCGATGTTTCTTGACTCTATTTTATTATCAACTCTTCCTTGGCGGTTCAACTTTGAAAATTGATACATGAAAGAACTTAGATTTAGAGCCGATTCTTGATCATTGTTATCCATTCTATCAAGAACGAATACTCCTTCCCGACCCTCTTTTTCAGCAAGGGTTTGTCTAAATCTACCAAATCCGGCTAAATTGGTTGTTACAGAAGAAACCCCGAGCGCGGCTGTCTCAAGAGGAGTATACCCCCAAGGCTCATAAAAGCTCGGAAAAACCCCAAGATGAGAAGCCTCCAGAGCTTCTTGGTAGCTAAGATTCGATAATCCATCATGACCCGTTAAATATATAGGATAATAGACAACCTTGACCGGGTCATCTTCATTATTCGTTAACCCATGCTCTTTCAATCCGTTTAAAATACGATCGCTCCCACCAACCATTTCATGAGTCGAAATAGGAGGCTTTTTATCTCCTCTATTCAATCTCATTAATTTTTTTTCGATTTCAAAAATATAATTATCACTAATTATATCTTCAGTACTAATTTCTTGATCATAAAGTAGGTGGTATAAAATCCTCTCTTCCACGCCGGGCATAGCTCCCTTTAGGGAGTCTTTTACATCTTCAAAAAATTCTTTGTTTTCAGCCACCTCTTTTTTTACCGATCGAACATCAGAAGGGATCCAAAAATAAACAACTACGGTTTTTTCATTATCCGGATCTTTCTTTAATCGCTGATTTAAATTTTTTAAGGACTTTATAAACAAATCGATCCCCTTGGCTCTGTGTTCATTTCGACCAATGATAAAGTAAAAAAGAGTATTTTCAATATCAAACTTATAATATGGAAAAAAGAAAGAAATAGTAAACTCTCTTAATTTTCTTCTTTGCAACCTGTGCTTTATAACAATTTCTTCAAAGGTTAAGAATTTGTCAAGATTAAGGCCGTTGGGCAATATTAAATCCGGTCTTTTTCCTAAAAAATGCTCTGACTCCATGCCGGTGATATCGCTAACAGTAGTAAAAATATCAGCCCTTTCTGCACTCTTTTTTTCTAAAAGATGTTTTGAGTGAACCCCGCTTTTATAAGCCTCTTCCAGAGGATTGATCTCGTCCAAACAGCTGTAAAGGTCAAAATTTTTATATGCTAAAGATCTTCCCAGGCTAGTTGCGTGAGTTGTAAAAACAGTTGAAATATCAACACCACTTCTATCAAGGTAAAGAAGCCCACTTCCGGAAAGCCATTCATGGAAATGAGCCACTGCACTCTCTTCAGATAAGGAGTTATTCAATTCTTCTATCAATTTACCAACTGCCCATCCCCAAACAACCGGCTCATCAAACATCATATCCGAATTAAGGGAATCTATTTCGTAACCCTCCCACAAAACTTTTTTTATCTCATTTTTTTCTCCATAAAAATCATTAAAATCAACCAAGATAGTTTTAGGTCTTCCTTTAACCATCCATCTGCCGAAATGACACCGAATTCCTTGCTTTTTCAACTCTTCAAAAACTGACTCTAGTTTTTCAGATGGTTTTTCTTTCTTAAATTCTCCCCTCGCTTTTTCAGGATAATAAGGCCCTATTAAATAATAGTTATCTCCGTACTTACTTACCATATTAGAGGCTTTAGACTCCAAAACTCTATATATTCCTCCCACCTTATTACAAATCTCAAAAGAAACTTCAAAGAGGTGGTCAGCTTCTGGTTTTTGTTTTTCCATCTTTTTTTTTGTTGTTGTTTAAGTTTTGAATTCGTAATTTAAAATCATTAAGAGCATTGGCATAAGATATAAAAGCCTCATAAGGAGATTCATATGGGCTAAAATAATCATGGACCGTCCCATCGTCTAAACCTTTAGTCGATATGTAATAAAAGTGATCTGAGGTTTGTAGTCTCCCCCACTCTTCAATCATCTCATGATCAGCATTGTCGAGGACTTCGTCTTCTAAGTCGTAAAGCGTCCTTAAAAGATCTCTCTGCATAGGATTTCCTGTCCAGGCGGATAAATCTCTTTCCGTATCGGCCCAAGAGGTAAAATAAGAAACATCCAACTCCGCTACTGAAGAATATCTTTCCGAAGCCTCTGAAAGTGTTAGAAAGTCATTATCAGGATGCTTTAAAACTTCTCCGGGAAGCTGTTTTAAAAAATCAAAAATTCCGGTTGACTCCCATTGATGTTCACCGAAGGTTTCGTAATCCATAAAAAGATTTACCACCTCACCGGATCCGTTTATTGAAGAAATCCAATCAGAAAACTTTGGAGCAGTTAAGGGGTGCTCTTTCCAGTCTGATGAGGAAAACCTGAAAGCAATGTCATCAGAGAGCTTGTAATTTTTTAAAAATAGATCAATATCAGCGGTTTTTGGTTTATAGATGAAGTTTGGACTCCTCCATCCTAAAACCTTGTCTGCGCCCTCCGCCAAAATGCCTTCATAACCCATCTTTTCCGCCTCAGAAGCTAAGTCATTATTGTAAAATAGTTCAGTACACCTAAATATTTTCGGCTCATAATTAAATAGTTCTTTAACTTTTTTCTTGTGCATATCAACCTGCCTTCTGAACTCTTTTTTTGAGTATAAAAATGCTAAAGAGTGATAATAAGTTTCCGCTAAAACCTCCACCTGACCGGTATCAACGAGCTTTTTAAAAGTCCTTAATGTTTCGGGAGAATATTTTTCCATCTGCTCAAGAGCGACACCGGAAAAAGAGAAGGTTATTTTAAATTCCGGATGTTCTCGCAATAGTTCGAGTAATAGTGTGTTGGTTGGGATATAGGATTTTCGTGCTACTTTATTTAGGATCCGTTCATTATTTAAATTATTTTTTCCGTCTTCATTAAAATATTCGTGATCCTCTCCAATATCAAAATATTTGTATTTTTTTACTCTAAACGGTTGATGGACTTGAAAATAAAAACAAACTGATGGCATTTTTTTATTTACTTAATTGAATTATAGATCTTAATACATCTCTCTGCTGCCGAATCCCAAGTAATTTCTCCCACCTCTCGCTTTCCATTTTCTGCCAGACAACTCTTAAGTGGATTATAATTGAGTGCGGATAAGATTTTATTTGCCATTTCTCCCGTATCCCAAAAATCAACCTTTAGTGCATGAGTAACCACCTCGGAGACTCCCGATTGATTTGAAAGTAAAACCGGAGTTCCATTAATTAGCGACTCCAGAGGAGTGAGTCCGAACGGTTCCGATATTGAGGGCATAACAAACAAGTCAGCCGCCCTATAGAGGCCGTGAAGCTCCTCACCACGGACAAATCCGGGAAACAGAACCTTGTCTGAAATCCCCAACTCGGCCGCCTGTCTAATTATCTGTCTTTCCATATCTCCGGAACCGGCAATTATAAAAATGACATCCTCGTCATAGCTAGCAACCTCTTTGGCTGCTTCCAAAAAATAATCAGGGCCCTTTTGAAGGGTTAATCTACCGACAAATAAAACTATCTTTTTGCCCGCTTTTTTAATTGAATTTAAGACCTCTTTTCCGACCGGTTTTTCAGTTAGATCTACGCCGTTGTGTGCTACTTCCACTTTTTTTTCATCTATTCCGTACTTATCAACAACTATTTTTTTTGTGTAGTTGCTTACCGCCACAACCTTGTCCGCCACCTCCATACCCTCCTTTTCTTTGTCATAAACTCTCTGATCAATATTAACCCCGCCGCCGCGATCAAATTCAGTTGCATGTACGTGAGCGACAAGCGGTTTTTCCGTTGCCTTTTTAGCTTCGATGCCGGCCCCGAAAGAGAGCCAGTCATGAGCATGAATTACGTCACACCCTCTCTTGAGAGCAACTTTTCGACCACACTTTCTATATCTTTCCACTTCTTCAAAAAGAGTATCTCCATAGATATTACCCTCTTTTTCTTCTCTCAATACACTTTTATAACTTTCGGAAGTTGAGTATGGAGTTATTGGAGAATTAAATTCAATCTCTTCATAGTTATGGTTGATGTCAGCCGCAAGCAACCTAAAACAATCCCTCTTCATCGAATCCATCTTTCTGGGCACTACAAAGCTAATATTAACCCCTCTTCTATTTAATTCTCTGGAAAGCCCCAGACAAGCAACTCCGAGACCTCCACTGTTTTCGGGTGGCAGTTCCCACCCGAACATAAGTACTCGGATATTTTTCATATTCCTCCTTTAATTTATCTTAATTTTTAATTGGTATATCTATCCAAAAAACAGATCCCTCACCCTCTCTGCTTTTAAAATCAACCTCTCCCTCCAATAAGTCAACAATTTTTTTTACTAAAAATAATCCAAGACCCGACCCGGATTCGGAAGATTCTAGAGCATTATCAGCACGTTTAAACTTCTTAAAAATCAAATCATGATCCTTCTTCGGCACTCCAATCCCTTGATCCCTAACAGTAAATCTAAAACAGTCCTTAACTTTCTTCAGCTCAACAAAAACCTGACCGTCATCCTTACTATACTTTATCGCATTTGAGATTAAATTATCAAAAACAACCTCCATCCGATCCCTATCACTCTTTATTAATCCAATCTCTTCAATACTAGCTTTAACAATTTTTTTACTTCCTTCTGAATATCGATTTATAACCTCATTAATTAACTCATTTAGATTGAACTCCTCTTTCTTTAACTTATAGCTCGAATCTTCCATTCGAGAAATTTCCAAAAGATTATCCACCATTTTCGACATTCTTTCCGCACTTAACTTTAGCTTGCAAATTAAATCATACTGCTCTTCATTAAGATCAATTTCACTTTTCAAGTCATCAAACCCCCAAACCATAGTAGAAAGCGGTCCCCGCAACTGGTGAACTGCAAGATTTATAAAATCAGTCTTAACCCTGTTTGCTCGCGCCATTTTTTCAAACCCTCCTATTATCGCATATCCAATTATAAAAAATAAAATCGCCTCACCGAAGACAATGAAAATAACCAAAAAAGAATAATCAAAGAAAAACTCTCCTATAAAATAAGTTAGGAGGAGCATCGCAATAATAAAAAGCCCCATCAATAAAAATAAAAATTGTGGGCACTTGTACAACGGGACACCGTAATCCCTGCACTGCTCTTTAATATTCAGTTCGGAGAATAATTTATCTTTATCCATTACTATTGAATTAGAGGTGTTAGTTATTTTGATATTAAAATATTCAATTTTTCCACATTTTTACTTCTATCAAAATCAACCAACCCAACTATCGAAGTTTAAAAAAATCTATTTTATGAATGAGTCCAGTCTAAAAGCAGCCGAAAGACGACCCTTGATTTAAATATCCATTACGTAATTATAACAACTTTAAAAAAGAAGACAACTAAAAGGTTAACATGTAAACTCTGTCGTTTTTACGCACTTTATCGCAAACTTTTAATCCAATTTCCTGACCCTTTTTTGCTTTTGTTATCTTTTCTCCATCAATCTCCATAGACTCAACCTCTTGCTCAATATAGGTTGTATCCCCTTCTATTATTATATTATCGCCTAATTTTAACCCCCTGTGATCCAGGCTGATGCTAGCCACTCCGGCTTTATTGTAGAAGTGTTCAACTTGACCAACTTGTAGCCTCTTTATCGTGGAGGCACTTCCGGATTGAAAACTTATTCCTTCCGCTCCGGGAGTTCCAAAATAAAATCCAGTTGAAAAACCTCGGTTATAAACATTCTTCAATTCCTCTCTCCACTCTTTTGCCTTCTTTTTTGAAAAGGATTTATTAAAATAAGAATCTATTGCTTTTCTATACAATCTAGCCGTTTCTCGAACATATCTGGAACTTCTCTGCCTACCCTCTATTTTAAATGAATCTATACCCGCTTCGATAAGTTCGGGGATGTACTCTATCATACATATGTCTTTAGGGCTCAAAAATTCACGAGGACCGGCAATTATTTTATTTTTTTTATCGTCAACTAACTCAACTCTTCTTCTGCAAACTTGAGTGCAAGCCCCCTTATTTGCAGATTTATTTTCATAAAATCCGGATAAAATACATCTACCCGAAACCGCAAGACACATTGCTCCATGCACAAAGCTTTCAACTTCAATATTAACTTTCCTTTTTACCTCCTCTATTTGGCCCAGCGTCATTTCTCTAGCTAAAATAACTCTTTTAGCCCCTAAATCCTTGTAAAATTCAGCTGCTTCCCAGTTGGATATATTGGCTTGAGTTGAGATAAAAAAATTAAGACCAATATTTTTAGCCACTTTTATGGCTGCCGGATCCCAGACAATAACCGCATCCACATTTGCCTCGTTAACTCTCTTCATTACATCCACAAGCTTTTCCAGATCGTCGTTATAAAGCGTAGAATTTACCGTTATGTATCCTTTCAAGCCTCTACTATGACAATCATTCATAAAGGAGTCTAGGTTTTCGAGAGTAATTCCTTTTGAGTTAGCTCTTAAATTAAATTCGGAAACTCCAAAATAAACCGCGTCAGCAAATGGTGCTGCCGCTTCCAGTCCTGCTCTATTTTTAACTGGGCTCATTAATTCCGGTTTTTTCATTTTGATATCTGTATACAGTTAGAGTGATTAAATCCTAATTTGCTGTTATTAATAATAAATGCCATAATAAAATAGAACTTTAAAATAGAATGGTGTAAATGGGGGTGATAAAATGCATGACGAGGTAATTAATCGATTAATTAAGTTTATGATTTCGGCTAGCTGGGAAGATACTTTGGGAAGAACTCTAATCAGAAGAGGGCAAATCAGTTTATCGGTAGAAAAAATAGAGCAAACAAAAAAATTCTTACAGAAAACCATTTGCACCATTCATACCGAAAACGATATTCTAATTCCGATGGGAACTCTTTTTGAAAGTGATCAGTCGTCCGACGGGGAAAGCTTTGCCTTTTACTTTGCTGCCCTATCCGAAAAGATAACCGTCTTAATAACCCGATTGGAAAATGTTCCTAAGATGAAGTTTAAAACCGGTGAAAGCAGAACTAAAAATGCAATGATTCAATGGTTTAGTCAAATACAGACCAATCCCGAAGCGGTAAAGTTGGATATCAAAAAAATCGAAGCGATATTACAAAAAAGAAGAGAAGGAGACTAAAAAAACCTCCTTCTTTTTTTATTCTGTTTTAAAAAATATTACATCCCCATCCTTAACAATGTAATCTTTGCCTTTGTCTCTGGCCACTCCCTCTTCCTTTGCACCAACCCATCCACCGAATTTAACAAAGTCATCATAAGAAACCACCTCTGCTCTGATGAATCCTTTTTCAAAATCAGAATGAATTCTTCCGGCCGCAACCGGAGCCTTTGATCCTTTTTCTACCGTCCAAGCTCTTGACTCTTTTTCTCCGGAAGTAAAAAAGGATATTAGGTCAAGTGCCTCATAACTCTTTCTAATTAGTTTATCCAACCCGCTTTCCTCTATATCGTAAGATTTAAGATACTCCTTAGCCTCCTCTGGAGAAAAGCCGGCTAATTCACTTTCTATCTTTGCATTTATTTCTAAAAACTCTCCACCGGAGCTCGGTTTGTCAACGTTTTTCAAATAAATTACAGGTTTATCAGTTAAAAAATCTAAATCTTTAATTATCTCTCGTTCTTTTTCCTCCAACTCTAAGTTCGTAATCAAATTTTCTTCTTCTAAAAAGGACTTAATTTTTTTCAAGGTTTTTAGCCTGAGATCTTTTTCTTTGCTTTGAGTCTCTCCTTTGGTTTTTTTTAATGCTTTTTCAGTCATTTCCAAGTCAGCCATTATTAACTCCACATCAATAATATCTCGATCTCTATCCATATTTATCGTTCCCTCTACATGAGAAACATCGGGGTCATCAAAATCTCTAAGCACCTCGACAATTGCATCAACTTCTCTAATATGAGAAAGAAACTTATTGCCAAGACCCTTTCCTTCATGTGCTCCCTTAACCAGCCCGGCAATATCAACAAACTCCACTGTGGTGTGGATTGTCTTTTTAGAGTCAGATATTTCTGACAGTTTTTCAACTCTTTCATCGGGAACCTTAACAGTTCCTATATTGGGGTCAATAGTACAAAACGGATAATTTTCTGCTCCAACCTGATTTTTAGTTATCGCTCTGAATAAGGTAGACTTACCGACATTGGGAAGTCCGACTATTCCAATCTTAAATGACATAAATTTTAAATTTATTTTATTCTAACAGTACTATAATATAAATAATTAAAATAATCTAATCATTGCCCGTCGACTCTCCGGCCAATCTGCCGGTGCTCCAGCAAAGTTGCAAATTAAACCCGCCGGTTCTTCCAACTAGATCTATAACTTCTCCGGCAAAAAATAGATTATCAATTATCTTTGAATTCATAGTTCGACTGTTTATTTCTGACAAATCAACTCCTCCTTGAGTAACTAAAGCTTGTTGAAAACCGGCTAATTTACAATCTTTAAATTGTATATTATTAATCCTATCGGCAATTTTTTGACGCTCGGATTTTGTAATTTTATTAGCCTTCTTGTTTAAGGAGAAGTCAACAAACATGATCTCAACTAAACTTTTCGGAAATATTTTGGCTAGAGAATTCTTAACGGACTTATTCCCTTTAAATATTTCTTGAAGTTTTTTATCCACCTCATCAACTTTTATTTTTGGTAATAATTTAACCCTCAACTCCCCAACCTCTTTAGAGAGTCTTAAACTTAAATTTAAAACTGCAGGGCCAGAAAGTCCAAAATGTGTAAAAATTAAATCCCCGGTTTCCGTTTCTCCTTGCCCCCGAATTTCAATATTTTTAAGTGCAACTCCTTGAAGATCCTTAAGGTTTTCATATTGAGATATTATTGGAGTAAGTCCCGGAGTTGGCTTTACCACTTCGTGCCCCATCTTCTCAGCCGCCTCGAAGCCAAAACCATCCGAACCTAGTTGAGGGTAAGAGATGCCTCCGGTGGCAATTAAAAAACTCTTCGCTTCTACCTCTTCCGTATTGCCGTCAATCTTAACTAAAGCCTTTGTTATTTTTTTATTTTTAACTTTAAAATCAACAACTTCCGCCTTTAGAACGTCATCTTTTAATTCTTCTTCAAAAACCTCCAATATATCTTTTGCACTATCCGACTCAGGAAAAGCTTTTTTATCTTCAAATTTTATCTCGACACCTCTGTCTTCAAAGAATTTAATCGTTTTTTCAGGGCCGAATTCAGAAAACGCTCTGTATAAAAAGTCTCCGTTTTTTTTATAATTTTGAACTAATTCTCGTAAATTAAAGGTCTTATTAGTTAAATTGCATCTGCCGTTTCCGGAAGTTAGTATTTTTGATCCGATTTTTCCTTTCTCAAAAATAACGACCCTCTCCCCTCTCTCTTTAGCCGAAACCCCGGCCATTAGGCCGGCCGGACCCCCACCTACTATAGCCAAGTCAAATTTTTTATTCGTACTCATATTTATAAAAATAAAACTCGGGAAAAACCCGAGTAGATTGCTGCGGGACCCGGGCTCGAACCAGGATTACTTGGACCAGAACCAAGCGTGCTACCATTACACCATCCCGCAAAAGCTTTCTTAAATCCCGCTTAATAAAAAATGCTGCGGGACCAGGACTCGAACCTGGACTACTTGGACCAAAACCAAGCGTGCTACCATTACACCATCCCGCAAAAGCGCTACTATTATAACCTACTCTAACTAAAAATCAAGTCGTAAGGTCAACAATAGCCATTTCTATTGGAAGTTGAACTATTGGAGAATAATCCATTCTTTTTCCGGCAGCTAAAAATATTTTAAGCATCTTCCCTATCTCTTTTGTTTCTAACTTTTGGGCTTGTTCCTTAAGCCTCTCCATCTCTTCCTTTGTGAAGTTAACTTTTAAACTTGATATTACGGAACTGTTTTCGTTTTTTGAAGATTCATCTATCATTGAAACAGCCATTAACTGTCGTAAATATTCTAAAAGCGAACTATGAAACTCTTCCAAATTAACTCCTTCTTTATACATTTTCTCTAAATACTCAACCGCACTCAGTCTATTCCCTTTGATAATAAGGCTTACAAATTCAGAGATATATTGAGTCTCAACTAAGCCAAGTAAATTTTTAACATCCTCTTCTCGTAATTCATCTTCAGTAAAAGTTAGCATTTGATCAAGCAGACTTTCCGCGTCTCTGAAAGATCCTCCGGCAGCGGAAGCAATAAGCTCCAGAGATCTTTCATCACTTTTTATCTTCTCCTTTTTTAAAATTATCTTCAACTTTTTAATTATCTCTTCAAAATTTAATTTTCTAAAGTCAAATCGCTGACATCTGGAGATAATTGTTGGTAGCATTTTTTGAGGTTCGGTCGTAGCCAATATGAAAATAGCATGACTCGGTGCCTCTTCTAAGGTTTTGAGCAGTGCATTTGCCGCGCCTTTGGTGAGCTGGTGACTCTCATCAATTATGTAGACCTTATACTTGAGGCTATTGGGAGAAAATTTTATCCCCTCTCTAAGCTGTCTGATCTCATCTATACCCCTATGTGATGCAGCATCTATTTCAATTAAATCAACTGCATTTCCGTTAGTTATCTCTTTGCAAGAAGCACACTTATTACACGGTTCGGAAGTTTTTTCTTCACTACAATTAACTGCCTTAGCCAACAACCTGGCCATGCTCGTTTTTCCCGTTCCCCGTGGTCCTGAGAAAAGGTAGGCATGTGATATGTTGTCATTTTTTATAGCATTTTTTAAAGTTTTAACTACATGATCTTGCCCTATAATATCCGAAAAGTTTTTAGGTCTGTATTTTCGATATAAAACTAAATTGCTCATTTTAATTTTTTGTTTAAATTTCTATCTTTGCTATAGAATTAAATCTATTACAGCTGTTAACAAATAACTTTATTTGTTTTATTCTACTATAAATTAGGATAGATTGAAAACTAATTTTATGTTAAGATTATTATAGCATGATTAAACTATACAACAGTAAAACAAGAAAAAAAGAGATCTTCAAACCTCTTAAAGAAAAGGTGCGCCTTTATACTTGCGGTCCGACCGTTTATGATTATGCTCATATAGGAAATTTAAGAACCTATGTTTTCGAAGATATACTTAAGAGAGCTCTAAAATATAACGACTACCAAGTAAAGCACGTAATGAATATTACTGATGTCGGCCACCTGGTATCCGATGACGACACCGGGGAAGATAAGGTTGAAAAGAGAGCAAGAGAAGAGTCAAAAGACGCCTGGGAGTTAACCGAATTTTATACCGAAAAATTCAAAGAAGATATTAATGATCTGAATATTCAAAAACCGGATATTTATATAAAAGCGACCGAGGCGATTCAAGGTCAAATCGAATTAGTAAAAAAACTGGAAGAGAAGGGATATACATACGAAATTGAGGACGGAATCTATTTCAACACCGCAAAACTTGAAGATTATGGCAGAATGGCCAATCTGGATGAAATAGAGGCCGGGAAAAGAGTGGATATGAGAGGTAAAAAAAACCCAACCGACTTTGCTCTCTGGAAATTCTCCCGTCCGGGTGAAAATCGTCAAATGGAATGGGATTCTCCCTGGGGGGTCGGATTCCCGGGCTGGCATACCGAATGTGTTGTTATGGCTAAAGATAACTTAGGGATTCCTTTTGATATTCATTGCGGTGGCATTGATCATATAGAAATACATCACCCCAACGAGATAGCTCAATCTCAGGCGGCTTTCGGTGAAAATCCGGCTAACTTCTGGATGCATGCAGAATTTTTAAATGTAAAAGAAGAAAAGATGTCCAAATCAAGAGGTAACTTCTATACCTTGAAAGACGTAACAGAAAACTACTCTCCCCTCGCCTACAGATATCTGGTTTTAAACTCGCATTACAGATCGAAAATGAACTTTTCCGAAGAAGCTCTTCGAGGTGCTGACAATTCATTTAAAAAATTAAAAAGAAAAGTTCAAGACTTGAGAGGCAATGGCCAGGTAATTGATGAATATAAAAAAAGATTTTTAGCCGCCATAAATGATGATCTGAATACTCCCCGAGCCTTAAAAATTACTTGGGAGCTAGTAAAAGATGAGGAGATTGATGAAGCTGATAAAAGAGTTACTCTTTTGAATTTTGATAAGATTTTAGGACTCAAACTTAGCGAAAAAGAAGACATCCCTAAAGAGGTTAAGAGTCTGGCAGAAAAGAGAATAGCTGCCAGAAAGAGTAAAAATTATAAAAAAGCTGATCAATTAAGAGATAAAATTAATGACCTGGGTTACGGAATTGAAGACGTAGAAAACGGTTATAAACTAAAAAAGAAATAAAATGCAAAACAACTCTGAATTGCCGGATAAGTTACCACCAAGAAATATTGATGCCGAAAAATCTCTGCTCGGTGGGTTGATGATGGATAAGGAGGCAATATATAAAATAATTGACTTTTTTCAATCCAAAGACTTCTACGAAAATAAACACAAAAAGATATACGAAGCAATGGTCAACATTGTTGATAAGTCGGGATCGATAGATCTTCTTTCGGTTGCAAATAGATTGGAAGAAAAAGAATCTCTTGAAGAAGTTGGAGGTAACAGTTATCTCACCGAACTGATGAACACGGTTCCAACCGCTACCCACGTTGCCGAATATGCAAAAATAATTCAAAAAAAGAGAATCTTAAGGGAGATGATTCAAGCCGGTCAAGAAATAAGTATGACAGGTTATAAAGAAGATAAAGACATTGAAGAAGTTTTAGATGAAGCGGAGCAAAAAATATTCAGTATAAGTGAAAACTCTCTTCGTAATCAATTTCTTTGGGTTGGTGATGCTCTTGAAGAGGCTTTTGAAAGAATTGAAAAATTAACTTTGGATGACACCGATACTCGCGGAATTCCCAGTGGCTACAACTCAATTGACGAAATTCTATCCGGTTTTCAAAAATCAGACTTGATTATTTTGGCTGCCAGGCCGAGTATGGGTAAGAGTAGTTTAGCTTTTAATATAGCTCAAAAAGTTGCTCTGGAACAGGAGGTTCCTGTCGGAGTATTCAGTTTAGAAATGTCACACGACCAGATAGTTGATAAATTACTAGCTTCCGTTTCTGAAGTCAACCTTTGGAAGATTAGAAACGGTAAACTATCAACCAAAGGAGAAGTAAATGACTTTACTCGAATTCAAGAAGCAATGGCAAAGCTAAGCGATGCCCCGATATACATAGAAGATAAAAGCTCTTTTAATATAATGCAGATGAAGGCAATGGCTCGAAGACTGCAAGCGGAAAAGGGATTGGGGTTGATAGTAATCGATTATCTACAACTAATCCAACCTCGTTCCAATTCTAATTCCATGGTTCAGCAAATGACTGAAATATCACGTTCATTAAAAGGACTGGCAAAAGAGCTCAATGTTCCCGTTATCGCTCTCTCACAGCTTTCGAGAGCAGTAGAAAACAGAACACCCAAAGTTCCACGCCTATCCGATCTTAGAGAAACCGGAGCCCTGGAGCAGGATGCGGACGTAGTCATGCTTCTCTATAGAGAGGATTACTATCGCGATGACACCGAACGAGAAAATATCACCGATATAATAATCGCAAAGCACCGTAACGGTCCGGTCGGAAAAGCGGAGCTTTACTTCGATAAAGAAATTACTACCTTCAAGTCTTTAGATAAAAGATATTCAAACAACTGATGTACCCGAAACCAATACAAAATTTAATAAATTCATTTCTGAACTTCCCCACGGTGGGAAAAAAGACAGCTACTCGCTTTGCTTTTCATCTCCTAAATAGTAGTGATCAAAGTATTGATGATCTGATTTCCAGCCTCAAAATGCTTAAAAATTCGGTTCATACTTGTAAATTTTGCTATAGAAGCCTGGAGAAAGATAAGGATCTCTGCTCCATATGTAGCGATAAATCCAGAAAACCAATTGTTGCCGTTGTTGAAAGAGAAACGGATTTAATCTCTCTTGAAAAGACGAAAAAATATAATGGATATTACTTTATTTTGGGAGGAAATATAAGCCCGATACGAAAAAAAGATTTAAAAAAAATAAGAGGTAAAAACCTAAAAGCCCGGCTCGAAAGCCCGGAAAGTTTCGGAGTAAAAGAGATAGAAGAGGTTATAATAGCAACCAACCCGACAACCGAAGGAGAGGCAACCGGACTATTTGTAGAGAGAGTTTTAGAAAAATTCGATCTAAAAATAACCAAACTAGCTAAAGGATTGCCCGTCGGAGGAGAGTTGGAGTATGCCGATGAAGATACTTTGGGATCTGCCCTGGAAGGGAGAAAATAAATCCACCAAACGTGGCTAATCGTTGACCCTTAATCAAAAAATCCGCTGACGCGGATTTTTTAGCTTTTAACCTATCATCCCGATCCCGATCGGGAATCTCTCCCTCTTTCCATCATCCTGATAACCCTTTTTCCGTCATTCCTGAGCGAAGCGAAGGATCTCAACTCACCCCTTGTCATCCTGAGCGAAGCAAAGAATCTCTTCATCTTACCGCTTTACATGAGATTCTTCAGTCGCTTCGCTCCTTCAGAATGACAGAGTGCATTATGTCATTTACAAAACAAAACCCGCCGGTGTGGCGGGTTTTACAATTAGTTGTTGTCGTCTTTCTTTTATGCAGCTTTTATCTCTTTTATTTCTACTCTGGTAAAAGGTTGTCTGTGTCCCTGTTTCTTTCTTTGTCTCTTTTTGGGTTTGTACTTGTAAACTATCTTTTTATCTTCTCTGCCCTGCTTAACAACCTTAGCTTTTACTGACACTCCCTCTACCTCGGGCTTTCCAATTTTTGTATCTTCATCTTCCAAAAGCAAAACACCTTCAAATACAACTTCGCCCCCCTCTTCAATTTCTAATTTTTCAATATCCAAGATGTCTCCTTCTGAGACCTTGTATTGTTTTCCGCCTGTTTTAATTACTGCAAACATGATTATCAATAAATATTAAGTTACTTCCTGATTATTCTAACAGAAATTTTAATTTTAAGCAACCTCCCCTACTTTTTAACTCTATCTCCTAATCACAAGAACAATTCGCCAAAATAGAGTTCTGAAATTAAAAAGGTGAAATAGATTAAAAAGAGATAAATTGCCTCTTTCTTAGTTAGCTTATTATTGGTCCTGACAAAAAACCACAGTGCAACACCACTGAAAACTAAAAACATCATACTTATGAAATAAGGACTGCTGGTTAGATGTGGAGGATCACTTAACACAATAGGATTAACAAGAGCAACAGAACCCAGAACCAAAGTTGACGATATGGCCACAGCTCCGGTTAACCCACCTAAAATCATCCAAGACCTACCCTTGGTAGCCAATTTAAGAGAAAAATATATCTCCGGCAAAGCTACCCCCGCACCAACAAGTAAAATCCCTATAAGGCCCTCGGGGACATCAAGAATAAGTGCAAATTCCTTAGCTGAATAAACTATCCCCTCGGCAGAAAGAACCACTAAAAGAAAACTTGCTATCGATATCCCTATATGTTTAAGGTAGCCTGCTTTTTTCTCTATTTTTTTAGCTGATTTTTCGTAATTTTTAACGAACCTATCATCCTTTCCAAACAACCAGAAGACATAAAACCCGAATGAAAGTATTAAGATTAAACCGTCTATTCTTGATAAAACCCCATCATGAAGCAGTATAAATGGCAGAGTGACTGCAAAAGCAGCAAATGTAGCACCGGTTCTAACGGTTCTGGATTGAACTATTATTCCCCTAACCACCAAGGTACAAACTGCAACAGCGAAGGTTAATAAAATTATATTTTGCCCCATTATATTTCCAAGAGAAAGTTCCGGAACACCACCGAGAGCAGATCGAATTCCTATTGTAAATTCGGGAAGAACAGCCCCTAAAGAGACCGTAAAAAAAGCAACTACATACTCTTTCCATCCCAATGACCTCGCTAATTTCGATAACGAATCTATAACCCATCTACTGGATAAAATTATTACCAGACAAGAAGATATAAAGATTAAAATTTCCAAAATTGGCATTTCAACTAAATAAATTATGAATTAAATGACTATTGTGGATTATATTATAAATTATTCCCAGAGCAAAAATAGTTATTACCGGATAGGTTAAAAACTTATACCTAGCAGGCTTATATTTTTGATACATTATCGTTATCAATATAGCATCCACGGCTAAAACCATTGCTCCTACGAAAGATATTACCGCAATATAGTTGTTAAGTCCAAAAATAAAAAATATAAGGGGAGTAAAGGCAACTATACCCCATGCCTTTTTTTCACAAAGACCCAAATCAAACCAGAGTATCTTTTTTAAAGTTAACCCAAGAGTAACAAAAGAAGTGAAAGTTGCCAACAGTCCAAAAACAAGCGCTAAGCCTATTATTCCATTTTCAAGATAATCAACTAGGCCAAAGATAGCCTCTTCCGAAGTCTCTATTCCGGTTATTCCAACAACGATAAATATAAAAAATAGATAAATTAAAATTGCCAAACCAACACTCACCGGCCCAACCCATTTCAACTTCTCCTTTTTTTCCACCAAAACTTCTTCTATTTCAGGTATTAGAGCTGCTCCCCATAATGAAAATAAAACCGCTCCGTATGGTAAAAATAAACTTGCCCCACCATCAATATTCGTAAAGATGGAGGGGTCTATTACAGTCCGACCCCTAATTAAAATTAAAAATAAAACAAATAAAAATCCAACAATACCCACCAATTCAACTTTCTCTATTGCTTTTATTCCGAAATATATAAAAACAGCACCTAAAAACCAGTATAAAATCGAGTACTCAAAGGCTCCTCCACCAAAGTGATCTCCAAATAAACCGGAAAGAAATTCTCCTCCCAGTATTATATAGGCCAATACCGATCCAGAAAGACCGATAATTCCGGTAAATATTGTTATGTTCTTAGCCCAAGACCCCAAATGAGTCTCCGCAAAGCCCGGCAGCCTTATATTGTCTCTCGTTTTTAGAGCTAAATCAGAAAAAAAGGTATGTATAGAGACAGAAACCAAACCGATTACAGAAAAATAAACCAACATCAACTCGATGCCAACTTGAGTTGTAATGTGCGGAAGAGCAAAAAGACTGGCTCCAACCATAGTTCCCGTTAAGATCGATACAGCGTAAATAAATTTCATTCAACTATATTTTTAAGTGTTAAAATATCGGTTCGTGAGTCGTTATCGTCGGGTGTT
>CAYNQG010000002.1:23426-28512 GCA_964399315.1 uncultured Candidatus Saccharibacteria bacterium | reverse complement strand
AATCCTCTTATATCGTATGTTTTAAATATTTTTTCCTCCATAACAAATAAATATTACTTTTTAGGATTATATCAGTAAAAAGAGAAGTTTAAAGCTTGCTAATAACGATTCTTGACAATGGTTATAAGATTTAATATACTCCCCCATAGTATAAAATTTAAATTTAAAATTGGATTAATAGTCCAGTTTTTCTATTTTAATATGTTCAAGTCACCAACAAGTTCTCCAAGAAGATTTGTTCGTCTCGTAGCCGGACTCATGGCTACCCTATCTCTACTTTTGGGTTGGTTCTTTTCTGATCTATTCTTTATATTTACACTTTTTGCAGGACTGAATCTTATCCAGAGCTCAATCACGGGATTTTGTCCTCCTGAGCTTTTTTATAAAAAGATAATTAAATAATTAACGTTATGGATAAAATTCTAAAAAATGCTTTGAAAAAAATAGGGGAATTTTCAGTAAAAAATAAAGGAACTGTTTTTTTCCTTGGTCTAGTTCTTATTTTAATTTCTTTGGTTGGAGCTAGTAGAGTTAGTATGAGCATGGGAATGGATGACTATATTGACGAGGAGTCACAAACTAATAAAGATTGGCAGCTGCTTCAAGAGAAATTCGGAAAGGGTAATGAAATCTTTATTAAAATAGAAACTGAAAATGAAATATACGAAGTCGAAAATATGGAGATGATCGAAGATATTTATCAAGGGCTTTACGATACCGAAAAGTTCACCTTTGTTACCAGTCCGGCTCACCCGGTTAAATCGGGTCCCGGTCAAGGAGAACTGTTAGAAGAAAAAGACGGAATTATAAATTCAATACAAAAAACCAGAGAGAATCACAGAACAGCAGATGTAATGATTCAGTCTCTAATACCTGATGAAAATACGGGAATAATAATAGCTCAATATGGAAATCTAGAGGTAGAAGGATCCAGGCTGGGTGGGCTGATTCCAATTAGTCAGGAAGAGGTTGTAGAAAAAGAGGTTAAAAATGCTTTAGAGCAGGTTGAAATTCCTGAAGAGGCAAGCTTAACAGTTACAGGCGCTCCTATCTTTGAGGAGGCTGCATTCGGGTTGATGCTTCCGGAAATGATAGAACTCTTCGGATATGCAATTATAGTGATTGTGATAGTTGTCTTTTTGATTATGAAAAACAAGGTCGGGAGAAAAAGAGAGGTCGCTCTACCTTTTATAACTACCGCAATAACCATCCTCGCAATGACCGGCTTTATGGGCTTTTTGGGTTATGACTTTAATGCAATAATGCTGGGAGTTTTGCCAGTGGCACTAGGGCTTAGTATTGATTACGGCCTTCAGGTTCAGTCTAGATTTCTAGAAGAAAGAGAGTCCGGAGAAGATTTAGTTGACTCAGCTACGGCAACAACCGCTAGAACGGGAAAAGCTCTGCTTTTTGCCATGGCTACTACTCTGATCGGGCTCGGTGCTCTACTTATTTCTGAAGTTCCTCCGGTTAGACAATTCGGTGTAACAGCAGGATTTTCAATACTTGTTGCTATGATCTTATCAGTGACTCTGCTCATCTCTCTACTTAGCCTCTTTTCAGAAAGAAAATCTACAGCTAGAAAAGAGAATCTTTTAGAGAGTAAAATATGCTCTTTTTCTACTTTTGTCTGCAAGCGAAAAGTATTGTTTTTAACATTTTTTGGAATAATTGTTTTACTTGGGCTTTTAGCCTACCCCAGAGTTGAAACCACTCAAGAAATGTTTGATTATTGGCCGGAGATAGAAGAAAAAAATAATCTGGAAAATCTGGAAGATTTAGTCCAGAGCCCAAAAATAATCCATGCAATAGTTGAATTTGAAAACAATCCATACAATCCGGAGTATTTTTCAAAAATATACGAATTTGAATCCGAGTTGGAAGATTTAAAACATGTAAATACCGTCCTCAGCCCGGCACGAGCAATGATTATGGGAGAAGGAGCGATACCGGAAGATGGAGAAGAGTTTAGTAAATTACTGGAGTCTGAAAACAAGGTAGACAGACCTCCTACACTCGGCAGAAATATTGAAGATTACGGAAATAAAGTCTTAGTTCAAATGTTCATCGAAGATATAGAAGGAAAACCAGTTAGAACGCTAATAAACGAAATTGAAGAAGTGACAGATCAAAAACTAGAGGCGGATCTGGCAATTACGGGTAAGCCCGTCCTAAATAGAGTAGTTATAGAAAATGTAACAGCAGATCTTACTAAGATGACTGTTTTAAGCTTTTCTTTGGTTTTAGCTTTTCTTTCCATTGTTTTATGGTCAGTTAAATACTCATTTATTCTAGTATTTGGAGTGTCGGTATCAGCAGTGGCTTTAACTACGGGATCAATGTATATCTTCGGCATCCCTTGGAACCCACTTACCGTTACGGTTGCGTCAATTATATTAGGAATTGGCGTCGATTATGGAGTTCATATTTATGAAAGATACCTAGAGGAGAAAACTGATTCTGTTCTTGAGGCGATCACTAAATCAACAAGCAAAAAGGCGAGACCTATTTTAGGTTCCGGACTTACAACTATGCTTGGGTTTGGAGTTTTAATCATCTCTGACTTTCCTGTGCTCGCAAACTTTGGAAAAGCAATAGTTTTAGCGATGATTTTTGCTTTGGCCTCTACCTTCTTAATTCTCCCTCCTTTAATGTTTTTAGCTGATAAAGATTAATTCTTGATGATTGCTTGCTAAGGTGTTATAATAGCACTACCAGAAAAGCTGGAGCATTTTATGTGTTGAAATAAATTATAAACGATAGCAAAATAATTATGAATCTTTACGAATTGACGTACTTAATTAAACCGGAACTGACGAGCAATGAGTCTAAATCGCTCAACAAAGATTTTGCAGATAAATTAAAGGGAATGGATGCTAAACTTTACAAGATGGAACAGCCTAAAAAAATAAATCTAGCCTATAGGTTGAAGGGTTTTTCAGAAGCCTACATGGTTTCAATCGACATGGATGTAGACTCGGAAAAAGTAAAGTTAATTGAAGAAGAGCTGAAAAGAAAGAAGGAGGTTTTACGACATATAATAATTTCTAAAGAAAAAATAGAAGAGGAAGAGGATCCCAAAAAAGCAAACCAAGAGGAGGAAAGTAATATCGAGAATAAGAAGGATAACAAAGAAGGTAATGATAAGAGTGAAGAAGAAGATAATGAGGAGGAGAAAGAAGATGAAAGCGACAGCAAGAAGGAGGACAAAAAAGTTAAATTAAATGAAATCGATGAAAAAATCGATGAAATACTATGAATTTTAACAAAGCTATAATCGCCGGAAATTTAACCGACGACCCGGATAAAAGAGTAACCGATTCCGGAACTACGGTAGTTAACTTTTCCGTAGCCACTAATCGCTACTACTCGAACAAGGCCGGGGAAAGGCAACAAGAAACAGAATATCACGATGTGGTCTTTTTTGGAAAGACTGCTGAAAATATAGCTAAGTATTTATCAAAAGGCTCATCGGTTCTTTTAGAAGGTAGAATACAAACTCGAAGCTGGGAAGGAAAAGATGGAAATAAAAGGTATAATACTGAAATAGTAGGCCAGATGATTCAATTCGGGCCCCGAGAAAACAATAATGGTGGAGGACGACCCGCCCCGGCTAAGAACAATAACCAAAACAAAAAGAAGGCGGATGAGGAAATTCCAGTTATAGAAGAGGATGAAGATATAGATGTGGAAGATATACCATTTTAGTACTTTAGACCTCAATCAGATTTGTAATCGTTAATCATTAATCGAGAAAAGTTATGCGACAATGTTATTTTTGCCAACACGAAGTAGATCAAATAGACTTTAAATGCATAGAAGTTCTGCAAAAGTTTACGGATAAAACTCACAAGATAAAGCCTAGAAAAAAAACAGGTGTATGTGCCACCCACCAACGCGAACTTTCAAAAGCAATTAAAAGGGCAAGACAAATGGCTCTTATCCCATATCAGGAAAGTGTGAAGTTTTAATATAGTGAATTAAAACAAATTAAAAACCCCCTTTCAAGGGGGTTTTTAATTTGTTGATTCAGTTTAATTCTCTTCTCTTTTCTTCATCTTTTTCTTTATCTCTTCTTCAATCTCATCTGCTAACTCCTGATTTTCTTCTAAAAAATCTTTTGAATTACTTTTCCCTTGACCCAATTTCTTATCGTTGTAACTATACCAAGAACCAGCTTTTTCAACTACATCCATCTCAACTCCAACCTTTAAAAGATCTCCATAATAGGATATTCCTTCATTATAATAAATATCGAACTGAGCCTTTCGGAACGGAGCTCCCACTTTATTTTTTACGACCTTAGCGACAACTCTATTTCCGATTATCTCCCCCTTGCTCTTTATTTGTGCTCTGCGAGAAAGACTTATTCTCACCGAAGAGTAAAATTTAAGAGCTAACCCTCCGGAAGTTGTTCTTGGATTACCAAACTTAACTCCGATTTTCATTCTTGTCTGATTGAGAAATATTACTGTAGTGTCAGTTTCAGAAATAACCTTTGAGAGCTTCCTGAGAGCCGACGACATAAGTCTAGCTTGCTTTCCGATCTGTTGATCACCAACCTCACCCGCAATCTCGCTCTTCGGCGCTAAAGCAGCCACCGAATCTACAACTATTACATCAACCTCACCCGACCTGGTTAAGGTTTCTACAATCTGCAACGCCTGCTCACCGGAATCGGGCTGAGAAATCAAGAGCTCATCAACGTTAACCCCAATTCGTTTTGCATAGCCGGGATCAAGTGCATTTTCAACATCGATAAAAGCTGCAACACCTCCCTTTTTTTGAGCCTCGGCAACAGTATGCAGTGAAAGAGTTGTCTTTCCGGTTGAGGCGGATCCGAAAATCTCAATAACTCTTCCTCGTGGAATACCTCCTACTCCAAGAGCCATATCAAGAGAAAATGAACCGGTTGGGATTGCATCAACATCAACAGCTTTTAAATCCTTAAGCTTCATAAGAGACCCTTCTCCGAACTTCTGCTTGATCTCCTTCATTGCCTCCTTAAGCTCTTTGCTTTCCATCTTCTCGTTTTTCTTCTTTTTCTTCTTTTTGCTTTTCTTCTCTTTGTTATCTTTCTTCTTTT
>CAYNQG010000002.1:0-23326 GCA_964399315.1 uncultured Candidatus Saccharibacteria bacterium | reverse complement strand
TCTTTCTTCTTTTTTTTAGCCATAGTCTTATTTATTTTATTTATATTATTTAATCTTCAGCACTTAAATCCTCAGAAGTAAATTCTTCATCCGGTTCATCGCTACTATCACCATAAACCACTCTGGGCTTGGATCCTCGTGAAGGCCCGACTACATTTCTTGCTTCCAGCATGTCCAAAATTCTCGCTGCTCGCACATACCCGATGCGAAGCTTTCTCTGAAGCATCGAGGCAGAAGCCTTATCAGCTCTTATAACCAATTCTTTTGCATCCTGGTAAAGATCATCCTCTTCCATATCATCTTCCATCTTTTGAGCTCTATCCTTCTCCAGCTCATCTTCCAAATCTTCACTAAGACTATCATCATCCTCCTCATCATCTTCGCTCTTATCAACGAGCCAATCAACCACCTTCTTGACTTCCTCCTCGGAAACAAAGGGGCCTTGAACTCTTTTCGGCTTTGAGCTATTTGAGGAGATGAAAAGCATATCACCGGCTCCCAGAAGTCTCTCCGCTCCTCCCATATCAAGTATTGTTCTCGAATCAACTTGAGAAGCAACCTGGAATGAAACCCGAGAAGTTATATTCGCTTTTATTAGACCGGTAATAACTTCAACCGATGGCCTCTGAGTTGCTAAAATAAGATGAATGCCGACTGCCCTGGCCATTTGAGCAATTCTAACAATAGCACTCTCAATTTCATTTTGCTTTTTAGCCATCAAGTCCGCTAACTCATCTACAACTAGGACGATGTAAGGCATAACTTCCTCATCATCCTGTTTTCTGGCCCAATCATTGTATGTTCCAATATTTCTTTTTTTTGCTCTTGAAAGAACGTCAAACCTTCTTTCCATCTCTCCCACCAGCCACTCTAGTGCATTGTGAGTCTTTTCTGCATCATAAATAACCGAAGTCAATAGGTGAGGAAGCCGCTTGTAAAGGGAAAACTCAACTCTTTTTGGATCAACTAAAATTAATCTTAAATCATCGGGTGAATTTTTGTATATAAGACTTAATATTAAAGTGTTTAAAAATATCGTTTTTCCGGACCCGGTCGCACCGGCGACCAATAAGTGAGGCATTTTAGCCAAATTAGAATAAATTTCATTTCCGGATACATCTTTTCCAACCACCAAGGTTAAATCGGAGTCTTCTTTTTTGAAGTTCTTCCCAACCAAATCACCTAGCCGTATCATTTCTCTATCTTCGTTAGGAACCTCAATTCCAACTAGAGATTTGCCCGGAATTGGAGCTTCCGTCCTGACCGGATGCTTAGCCATTGCAAGCGCCAAATCATCTGAAAGTGAGGTTATTTTAGATAGCTTTACTCCTTCTGCCGGTTTTAATGTGTATTGAGTCACTGTTGGCCCGACATTTATCTCCGCCATATCGACATCAATATCAAAGTTGGAGAAAGTTTTCTTGATTACACTGGAATTCTTTTTGGTGTTCCCGGGATCAGCGCTCCCTCCTCCGGTATCCAAAATACTAGCCGGCGGCAATAGCTTCTTTGCTCCGGTCCCCTTAACCTTCTCACCAGCCTCCTCTTCACTCTTTTTCTCCTCCTCTTTTTCTTTCTTTTCTTTATTTTTACTCCCGTTACTATCCAATTCTCGTGACTCGAAAGTAGGTGAAAATATCTTTTTTATTACCGAAGGCTCTTGGCGTTTTCTCTCTTTTCTTTTAGCAAAATAATTCTCAACCATCTCTACAAAAGAAGAGTCTTTATAGAGTAAATTCCAGAATATAGCCAAACCGATAAAAATAGAAAATAAAAAAGTAGCTACACTGGCCGGAAACCCAAAAAACTTATCCAAATAATAACTGATTGTCGATCCTACTGCCCCGCCAACATCAACTTCGTTAATGTCTACGGCAAAATTATCAGAATTTGTCAACTTTATACTTAAAATTGTGAAAAACCCGGTTGAACCAAGCAACACAAGGGCAAAACCCGCAATAAGCGGGGTTAAAAATTGCTTGTATTCAGTTCTTAAAAATATCCACCCGGATACAAGAAACAAAAGAGGGATGAGAGTTGCCATTCCTCCAAAAAGCGGAGTAAAAATGACATCTCTTAAAAAGTCACCGAAAGTTCCTGCCATGCCTTCAAAAGCGCTGAGCGCTCCCAGCATGGCTAAAAGAAAAAGAAGGAGCCCTGCTATTATCCTTCTTATCCTGCTAGAAAAGAACGGCTCCTTCTCTTCTTCTTTTTTCTTTTTCTTTTTCTTTCCCATATCTATTTAATTGTACCACAAATAAGGCTAAATTAAAGGATTTTTACTCCTTTTCCTTAAATCCGGTACCGGCAGGTATCAACTTACCTATAATGACATTTTCTTTCAGTCCTTTTAGAGGATCAACCTTGCCTTCCAAAGATGCCTCGATAAGAACTTTGGAGGTTTGTTGAAATGAGGCTGCTGAAAGAAAAGAGTCAGTGTTTAGAGCAACTTTTGAGATTCCTAAAAGAATCGATTTTGCTTTTGGAGGAGTCTTTCCTTTGTCCTCCATTTCCTTAACCTTCTTTCTGTAGACATCTTTTTCAATGATCTGCTTTGGAGTGAAGAAACTATCTCCGGGATCAGTCACTCTCATTCGAGAAGTCATCTGCTTAACTATAACTTCAAGATGCTTATCGTGAATATCCACCCCTTGCGAAACGTAAACCTTCTGAGCCTCTTGAAGAACATGGCGTTTAGCCTCTTTCAATCCGCGAGTTTTAAAAACTTTTTTAAGGTCCAGATTACCTTCACATAGTTGGGTTCCGGGTTCAACTCTCTCCCCTCTATCAACCCAAATTGCTTTATTGGGGTCAATTTTGTATGACTTAATCTCTTCTTTTTTAGTATTCTCAGAATCAACTCTAATTTTAATTATCCTATCCTCTTTATTAACCTCAATCACTTTTCCGGAGACATCAGACATTTCTGCCCTCCCTTTCGGGTTTCGAACTTCAAAAATTTCTTGAACTCTGGGAAGACCCATAGTTATGTCAGTTCCACCGGCTACACCCCCGGTATGGAAAGTTCTCATGGTGAGCTGAGTCCCCGGTTCACCGATGGCTTGTGCGGCTACGATCCCGACCGCTTCACCCAAGTTAACCATAGTATTGTGACCTAATTCCCAACCATAACATTTCTGACAAACTCCATTTATAGTATTACAGGTCATAACCGATCGAACTCGTATCCTTTCGATGCTACTCTTTTTTATTTTTTCGGTTGCTTCAATATCAATAACATCACCGGCCTTAACAACTATCTCCCCGTTTATTTCAATATCTTCAAGAGAGACCCTGCCGACTATTTTAAAGTAAAAATCTTGATCCAGTTCTTGAGCATCTTTTTTGTTCAAAACTATCCCCTCATCATCACCACAATCCTCTTCAGTAACTATAACTTCATGAGAGACATCAACCAATCTTCTGGTTAGATATCCCGCACTAGCGGTTCTGAGGGCCGTGTCAACTGTACCCTTACGCGCTCCATGAGTAGAAATAAAGTACTCCAACACATCAAACCCTTCTTTAAAGGAGCTCTTAACCGGCAATTCGATTACGTCACCAGACGGATTAACAACCAATCCCTTCATTCCTGCCATCTGAATTGGCTGAGACCAAGAACCCCTTGATCCGGAATCGGTTATTGTTAAAACAGATCCGTATTCAGGCAATGCTTCAGGAACAAGATCCTCTATTTCATTTTTTGCTTTTGTCCAGATTTCAACAATTTTATCCGATTTTTCTTCTTCGGAAAAGAGTCCTTGTTCATAATATTCTTCAACCTCTTCGTTTTTCTTTTCTGCTGCCGCTATTACATCGTGCTTCTTTTCCGGAATTATAAGGTCATCCATACCCCAAGAAACTCCGGATAAAGTAGCGTACTTGTACCCCAGGTTTTTAATCTCATCAAGCATGTGGTGAGCCTTACTCGGTTCATATTTTTTTATGATGTCAGCAACAACTCCCTTTAGCTTTCCCGAGCCCATAGCTTCATTTTGATACTCTATATCATCGGGTAGCGCTTGGTTGAATATTACTCGCCCTGCAGTAGTCTCAACTATCTCTCCATCAATACGAACCTTTATCTTTGCTCTAATATTTATCTTTTCGTAATCAAGTGCTAATTTAGCTTCTTTCGGAGATCCGAATATTTTTCCTTCTCCTTTCTGGTCATCCTCCGCCTGAGTCATCCAATAGCAACCCAAAACCATATCCTGAGAAGGGGAAACAATCGGAGTTCCGGTAGCCGGCTTCAGCAAATTCTCTGAAGAGAGCATTAAGCGCTTAGCCTCTTCCTGAGCCTTGTCCGACAGCGGAAGATGAACAGCCATCTGATCTCCGTCAAAATCCGCATTAAAGGCGCTACAGACCATGGGGTGTATTCTGATTGCTTCACCCTCGATTAAAACCGGTTTAAAGGCTTGAATCCCCAGCCTGTGCAGAGTAGGGGCTCTGTTCAAGAGAACAACTCTACCCTTAACCACATCTTCTAAAATAGGCCAAACTTCATCATCCTTTTCATCGATCATTTTAGTCGCTCCCTTGACGTTGTAAGCTAAATCCTTATTTAGAATCTTTTGGATAATAAAGGGTTTAAAGATCTCTAAAGCCATTTTTTTAGGTAATCCGCACTCATCGAGATCAAGTTCGGGACCAACAACAATAACTGACCTTCCGGAATAATCAACTCTTTTACCGAGTAAGTTTTGTCTAAATCTACCCTGCTTACCTTTGAGCATGTCCGCTAATGACTTAAGAAGTCTCTGTCCACCTGTTGATGCTTGAGTAACAACACCTTTTCTTTTTTGATTGTCAATTAAGGCATCAACACCCTCTTGAAGCATTCTCTTTTCATTTCTGACAATAACTTCCGGAGCCTCTATATCCAACAGATTTTTAAGTCTATTGTTTCTATTTATAACTCTTCTGTATAAATCATTTAAATCCGAAGAAGCGTATCTTCCACCGTCAAGCTGAATAATGGGTCTCAAATCAGGAGGAAGAACCGGTATTACAGTGGGAAACATCCACTCGGGCCTAATTCCGGACTTTTTCATCGATCGAAAGACCTTAAGTCTCTTTAAATACTTCTTTCGTTTTGATTTAGAATTGGTCTCTTCCTTCAATTCAGTTAATTCCTTTATTTTTTCATCTAAATCAATCTCTTCAAACATGTTCCTGAGAGTCTCAGCTCCGGTTCCGGCAGTAAAAACATCACCATATTTTCTTTTGTATCGATGATACTCAACCTCGGTTAAAATCTTTTTCTCGGAAATCGATTTTATCTCCTCTTTAGTTTTATCTCTTGACTTTCTAAGTTTTTCTAGCGATCTATCCAACTCTTCACCCTCCAGATTATCCTTTCTTTTTTCTTTCTTTTTCTTGAATTCTTTTTTTAATTTTTTAAGTATATTTTTCTTCTTCTCTTTATCAACATCGGTTACTATATATCCGGTAAAATAAACTACTTTCTCCAGCTTCTTTTTCGATATACCCAAAACAAGACCCATCTTGGAAGGAATTCCTCTCAGATACCAGATATGCGAAACAGGGGCGGCAAGCTTGATGTGTCCCATTCTAGACCTTCGAACAGACGATTTGGTCACCTCAACTCCACATCGATCACAAACTATTCCCTTATAGCGAATTTTTTTATATTTACCACAATAACACTGATAGTCATTTTCGGGTCCAAAAATTCTCTCACAAAAGAGACCGTTTTTTTCCGGCTTTTGATTCCTGTAATTAATTGTCTCCGCTTCTGTAACTTCTCCATGAGACCAATCCATAATCTCCTCGGGAGAGGCTAGTTTTATTTTTATTGCGTCTACATCTTCTACACGCATAGTATTAATCCAATTTACAATTTCTAATTACTTTTTTAGGCGATAAGTTAAGGCTTGTAATCTTAATCTTGTTGAACTTGAATATTTAATCCTATCGCCTTCATTTCAGAAAGCAAGAGCTGGAAAGAAGCCGGTAAGTTTGGTTTGCCAATCTCTTTACCTTTTAAGATTGCTTCATAAGCAGCAGCTCTTCCGGGAACATCATCCGACTTAATCGTCAACATCTCTTGCAGTGTGTGAGCGGCTCCGTACCCTTGTAGAGCCCAAACCTCCATCTCCCCAAATCTTTGCCCTCCGAACTGTGCTTTACCTCCCAGGGGTTGCTGAGTGATAAGCGAGTAAGGTCCGATAGCTCTCATATGAATCTTATCTTCAATCATGTGAATCAATTTCAAAAGGTACATATATCCAACAGTAATTTTTCTAGGAAACTTATCTCCTGTTCGCCCGTCATAAACGGTAAGCTGTCCGTCTTCCGGGTAACCGGCTCTCTTCAATTCTTCTTTGATATCTTCATTTGTTGCTCCCGAAAGGGACGGGGTCTCCGCCAGATATCCCAACTCTTCAGCAGCCAATCCAAGATGAGTTTCCATTATTTGACCAATATTCATTCTAGAGATCACTCCTAGTGGATTAAGAACAACATCAACCGGTGTCCCATCTTCCAGGAAAGGCATCTCTTCTTCAGGTAAAACAGTAGAAATTACACCCTTGTTACCGTGTCTACCGGAGAGTTTATCACCGGTCTTTATCTTTCTCATTTGTGCTACTCTAACTTCCACCTTTTTAATTACGCCGGTATCGAGCTTATGCCCTTTTTCTCTGGAGAATACTTTAATTCCAACGACTCTTCCCTTCTTACCGTGCTTCATTCGAAGCGAGCTATCCTTTACATCCTTGGCTTTTTCACCGAAAATTGCCTTTAAAAGCCTTTCTTCCGGAGTTAGTTCCGACTTACCCTTGGGTGATATTTTACCAACTAAGATATCACCGGGAACCACCTCAGCACCAATTCTAATAATTCCTTCTTCATCTAGATGTTTTAATTTATCTTCAGAAACATTGGGGATGTCGTTAGTAGTAACTTCCGGACCCAGCTTTGTTTCTCGAACATCGCAAGTGAAATTTTCTATATGAATCGAAGTATAAACATCATCTTTAACCAGTCTCTCAGAAACAACGATTGCATCCTCATAGTTGTAACCTCTCCATGGGAGAAAAGCAACCAATGCATTTTGACCCAAGGATAATCTTCCTTGTGCAATCGATCCACCATCTGATAATACATCGCCCTGTTTAACCTCATCCCCCTTATCAACCGTCGGTTGTTGATGAAAGCAAGTGTAATTATTTGTATGAGAGAAAGTCTCCAATTCGTGATTATATTTTTTTCCATCCTTATCCTTAATCACAACTTTTTTCCCATCAACCTCAACCACTTCTCCGTCGGCCTTTGCAAGTAACGCATGTCCGGAGTCTTTAGCCACCTTCTTCTCCATACCGGTACCCACCAATGGTGGTGATGGTTTAACTAGAGGGACGGCCTGTCTTTGCATATTAGCTCCCATTAACGCTCTATTAGCATCATCATTTTGCAAGAAGGGGATTGTAGAAGCAGCAACTGAAATCAATTGTTCTGCAGATACATCGATATAATCAATCTCATCTCTATCAACCATTCCCGGCTCACCTTCTACTCTCGCCTCAACTCTATCGGGAACTATATTGTTATCTTTAATCTCTACTCCTCCATGAGCTATCTTATACTTCTCCTCTTCATGAGCATCCAGATAATCGATTTCTTTAGTTACTTCTCCATTTTTGACTCTATAATAAGGAGTTTCAACAAATCCGTATCTATTTACCCTAGAGAAAAGCGCAAAGTGGTTAACTAAACCTACATTTGATCCCTCCGGAGTTTGGATGGGGCAAATCCTTCCATAGTGAGAAGCCTGCACGTCTCTAGCCTCAAAGCCGGCTCTTTCTCTAGTTAGTCCACCGGGTCCTGTTGCAGTAAGTCTTCGTTTGTGCTCCAATTCTGCCAATGGATTTTCTTGATCCATAAACTGAGAAATTGCTGAAGAGGAGAAAAACTTCTGCACCTCGGAAGCAAAAGGTCTTGCATTAACTATTTTAGAAGGGTCAAGATCATCATCTTCAGCGGTTGATATCTTGTCTTTTACATTTCGATCAATTCTCATCAAAGCGGTTCTTAATTTGTTTTCCAAAAGTTCAGTAAATGCTCTAACTCGTCGATTTCCCAAATGGTCAATTTTATCTTCAGTAGCTTCAGGATCATTATTCAATCTAATTATCTCTTTAATCACCTCGATTACATCATCCGTTTTTAGAGTTCTGTCTTCCACTTCTATATCCTTACCTCTACCTTCTTCCGGTCTCAACTCCGGCAATCTTTGCCACATTCTCCATCTTCCGACTTCGGAAAGATCATACCTATCAAAATTAAAGAAGGTGCTTTCAATCAACTCTTTAGCCGGATCGGGAGTTACAGCCTCTCCGGGTCTCATTCGTCTGTAAATCTCCATTACCGCTTCTTTTCTGTTTTTGGAAGGGTCTCTTTCCAGGGTTTTATTTATGTGAGAGATGTCACCGCTATTAATTTCGCTAAAGAGTTCTTTTATTTCATTGTCAGTCCCTTTTTCCATCTTTTTATCGCCAATACCGAGCGCACGAAGAAGAGTCGTAACAGGGACTTTTCTTCTTCTGTCAATTCGAACACCTATAAATCCATCCGGTTCAGAAACAAACTCCAGCCAAGTTCCTCTATTGGGAATTATCTTAGCACCAAAAACCTTCTCTCCCTTTTTTTCATCAGAAGTAAAGAATGCTCCCGGGGATCGAATAAGTTGAGAAACGGTAACTCGCTCTACTCCATTAACAATAAATGTCCCTCGTCGACTCATTAACGGAAAATCACAAAGAAAAATCTCTTGCTTTTTTGTTTCTTCGGTCTCGAGATTAACCATCTCTATCTCTACCTTGAGCGGGGCAGTGTATGAATCATTATTCTCCTTTGCTTCATGAGCAGTTTCGTACTTCGAATCCTCTAACTTATAGTCAGAAAAATAAATCTCCCACTCTTTTCCAGAATAATCTTTCATTGGAGAAGCTTCTCTAAAAAGATTTTCCAGTCTTTCATCCCAAAACATATCCCAACTCTCCTTCTGGAGGTTGAGTAAATAGGGTAGATCTAAAGTATTTTCTCTGTGCCCGAAATTTTTAACTTTTGGCATATATTTTTTACTACTTTAACAAACAAAACAAGCCCTAGCTGAACTGTAGGGATCAGTATCTTTTTTTATTAATAATAAAGCTTAGTCAAAAAGTAAGTCGCTTATTTATTCAAAACTCTAATTGGCAACTTCAGTGCTTTTCATTCTACTTTTTTTAAAAGCTGTTGTCAAGCAAACTATTTCCTAGATGTTATTATAGCGGATACTTTCCAAAATTCCAAGCCCGGCAAAAAACAATACTGCAGAACTACCCCCATAACTAACAAACGGAAGCGGAGTTCCCATTATCGGTAAAATGCCCAGATTCATCCCGATGTTAACAAAGCTTTGAAATATAAAAATAATTAGAAATCCGGAAGCATAGAGCCGAGCAAAATTATATTCAGAATTAAAAATAATTTTTAAGATTCTCCAAGCAACAACTCCTAGCAAAAAAATTAGCAAAAGAACAACTATAAAACCCATCTCTTCCGCTATCGCTGCAAATATAAAATCAGTGTGCGGTTCGGGCAAAAATCCGTATTGAGTTTGAGTACCTTGTCCCAATCCTCGCCCAAAAAAACCTCCGTTTCCGACTGCTATTCGAGCATGATTACTTCCCCATCCGATTCCTTGTGGGTCGAACTGTGGATTTACAAAACTTATTATTCTATCCTTTTGATAATCCTTCATTAAAAAGCTCCATGCCGCACCGAAAGAACTCAGAGCCAATCCGCTTAAAACAGCAAAATGCTTAAGCTTTATCCCCGATATCAGGAGTATTCCTCCCCACAAAACCAAAAATATTATCGCTGTTCCCATATCCGGCTGCCTAAAAACTAAATAGGTTGGGATAAAGGCATAAATCCCCGAAAGTATTATATGTCTTATTTTGTAGAGCTCTACATGCCGAGCTGAAAAATATTTAGCCAGTAAAATAATTAACGCCAACTTAGCAAGCTCGGCGGGCGCGACCGTTACCGGACCGACCCGAAACCATCGCTGAACATTTCTTATTTCCGGACCAAAAGCCAGAAGAGAAGCAAGAAGACCGACAAAAAAAAGATAGACAAGTAAGACTAAAAACGAACTCTCCTTGAGTAACCTCCAATCAAAAAAGGAGAGCAGAAAATAGATTCCCAGTCCAAAAATAACAAATACAGCCTGCCGTAAAGCTGTTTCCGGACCGGTTGAGCTATAGATAGATAAAACCCCCAAGCCGGAAATAGCTACTGAAGAAGCTAAAAGGGTAAAGTCAAGACTTAAAAATCTTTTTCCTATTTTCATAATATCTCTTTAAAATCCTCTTCAGTTAATAATTTAACCTTTTTATCTTTTGCTTTTTCAAGTTTAGATCCGGGATTTTCTCCAACAACTAAAAAATCGGTATTACTTGAAATTGAAGAGGTCGGTCTTCCTCCTCGAGCCAAAACTTTATCTTTAGCTTCTTTTCTAGTAAATGATTTCAAAGATCCGGTAAAAACAAAAGTCTTTCCTTTCAGCTCATCACCCTCTTTCTCGGTTGAATTTATCTTTACTCCGGCATTTTTCAAATCTTTAATCAACTCCTTATTTTCATCTTTCTCAAACCAATCCTTTATCTCCTTGGCTACTATAGGCCCTATATCATTAATCTGCATCAATTCATCAATCGACAAGCTTTCTATCTTCTCAAGACTGTCGAAGTTATCAGCTAAATCAATCGCGGTTCTTTGCCCGACCTGCTTTATTCCCAAAGAGTAGATAAATCTTGAAAGAGTTACCTCTTTACTTTCCGCAATTGATTCAATTAAATTTTCGGCTGACTTTTCCGCAAATCTATCCAAAGACAATAAATCCCCCTTTTCAAGTAAAAATAAATCGGCCGGAGAAGAGACCAGACCCTCTTGTGTCAACTGCTCAACAACCTTTTCTCCGAGGCCGTCGATATCAAAAGCAGTCTTGGATGCAAAATATTTTAAATACTCTCTATTTTTAGCTGCACAATCATCACTGGGACATCTCTTTGCAACCTCTCCTTCAGAACGAACCAGCTCACTATCACAAACCGGGCACTTGTCAGGAAATACAAACTCCTCTTCTTCACCGGTTCTCATCTCTTCTACAACTTTGACTACGTAAGGAATTACATCCCCGGCTCTACCGACAACTACCGTATCCCCGATTTTAACCCCCAATCGATCTATTTCATCTTCATTGTGAAGACTTGCCTTAGTTACGGTTACTCCACCGATTTCAACCGGTTCTAGAACCGCAACAGGAGTAGCACTACCTGTTCTTCCAATTTGGATATCTATCCCCTTAATCTGGGTTATGGCCTTTTTGAGGGGGAATTTATAAGCTATTGATCCCCTGGGTGCTTTTCCCGTTACCCCCAACCTCTCGAATAGTCGATTATCATTGACAAATACAGCAACTCCGTCTATTTCATAAGCCACCGTCTCTCTGTCTTGAACAGCTCTCTCTCTAAAGTCGAAAACGTCCTCTAGATTGCTACATCTCTTTTCTATCGTAGTTTTAAATCCTAAAGCTCGAAGCATTTTATGCTCTTTACTGTGTGTTTTAGCTCCAAAAGGTTCTACCGTCTCTCCCGTCTTTAGATTAGCAGTAAGTTCATAGGCAAAAAAAGATAAGTTTCTATCGGATACGACCTTCGGATCCAGTTGCCTTATGGTTCCCGCTGCTAAATTTCTAGGGTTGGCATAAGGGTCTTTACCCTCCTCTCTTCGTCTTTTATTTATCTTTTCAAATTCATTACGAGAGATAAAAACTTCCCCGCGAACCACGACATCCTTACTCTCTTCTAGCCAGTTAGAGCTATTAGTTAGCTCTTTTTCCTCTTTCGCAAATCTGGAAGAGTCTCTAAGTTTAAGAGGAATAGATTCAATCGTCTTTACGTTTTTGGTTACATTTTCACCAACGACTCCATCGCCCCTAGTTGAAGCAACTTCTAAAACGGAATCTCTATAGACCAGCTCTAAAGCCAGACCGTCCACCTTATATTCGCAAAAAAAACCGCTCACCTCCTCATCTAGATATCTTTCCATTCTACCCTTCCAGTCTTTTAAATCTTGCTCGTTAAACCCATCCTGAAGAGAGAGCATTGGTGAAAAATGTTCATGCTTTTCAAACTTATCCAACGGCTCTCCCCCCACTCGTTGTGTCGGGGAATCTTCCGTAACAAGATCCGGAAACTGATTTTCCAAATCAAAAAGCTCTTTTTTAAGAGAGTCCAGTGCTTCTTCCGATATCTCCTCTTTATCCAGGACATGATAGTTGTACCTGTGCTTTTTTATCGTTTTTTTAAGCCTGTTTATTCTTTGTTTTGCTTCTTTTTTATTCATTATTTTCTACCGGTAAACTAATCTGAATTCCTCTTCTTATTACAACAGCTCCTTCCGAAGGAGAAAAAGAGCCGACGCTAACTAGGATAAGTCCTTCACTCTGATCATCTTTTCTCAACCTATAACTCTGTCCTTCGAGTAGATGGTTCTCAAAATTAAACCCCCAATTAACAACATCTCCATTACTTTCCGTAGCGACATCATCCCAGCGATACAAAATCTTTTCTATTCCCGCATCAGCAGCATAAAAAGCAGCTGTAGAATAACTCATCTCTTCAATCATTCCTATTCTTTGAATTAAAACAGTTGTAACGGTAATTCCAGCACTAAACAAAATACCTAAAAGAAGAACTGCAAAATATAATATTGAACCTTTTTGATTTTTATTCTTCATGATATCTTTCTATATCCAATCTTCTTTTAGTTATCGTAGTTTGAACTTCAGCATCCCACCAAGTAGCATCAGAAGCTTCTCCTTTTAAAGCTTCAACATCTAAAAGAATCGTTGCTGAAGGTTGTTTTACATATAAATCATCCTCATTATCCGGAGTCACATTTGCATCGCTTTCAAAGGCATTGAATTTCAGTATTCCCGAAGTTAACTTGTATTCCGTCCAGTCTCCATCTTCCCTTACACCTTTCTTAATAATCCCTTCATCTTCATCAAGAAAAAACTTAATGCAATTCTCCTGATAATCAATGAATTGAATTCCTTGTTGTTCATCTCCTTCATCATCTTTAGGAATTCCGTAAGTGAAACCCTCTCTTCCTTCCTCGAGACACTCTCCATTATGATCATTTTGAGCCATTCTTATCGCCCTAGTCATATACTCAACTGCATAGCTGGTTTCTCCCATGGTTTTTTGAATCGCCATAGTTCTTCTCTGCATCTCAAAATTAGTTAAGAATATCCCTGAAATTAAAGTAGTTAAGCCGGAAAAAACTCCGACAACCACAAGTATCTCTATTAGAGTTAATCCTTTTTGATTCATCTTAATACCAATTAAAAAGTTTTGATTTTGCCTCATACTTTTTTTCCTCTCCTCGCTCACTCCAACTGACCGTTATTTTGACCTCAATATATTCGGCCTCTCCCTCACCGCAATAATCATCCTCAAAATCATCATCAAGATAGCCGTCATAACAACCTCTTTCTAACCTAATCTCTCTCTGAAAGCTCGTTTCCTCACCCCCTGAATAGCCAAAAAGACCGTTATTATCAATCCTCAGGTTTTGATTTTCCAATCCTTCTTCTAGACTCTCCGATTCATAATCCATTCCCCCAACAACCACATCACCACTTTCCATTAAATTTGAAAGCCAAAATCTATCCTCATCAGCCTCCTCGCCGGTATATCGCTTATTAAAGTTAGTGTCTCTAACTCGTCGAACAAGTTCAAATCCTTCCTGCGTTAAATAACTTGCAGTTAGATTAGAGGACAAAGCGGCGCTGCTTACGAAGGTGTTAACCATCATAGAAACAACTGATAAAAGCCCTACCGAAATAACAACTGAGGTTATAAGCAGCTCCACGATGGTAAATCCGTTATTTTTAATTACATTCAATTTCATCGGAAACCTTGATTAAGCCAACTCTATTTATCATCAATATGAGATCTTGATCTTCAGAATCGTGACCATAATTAATATTAAATTGAATACACTTCTGATCTACAGACAACTCCTCCCACTGATCATCCAAAAAAACAACACGTGGCTCCGGAGGAATAAAACCGACACTTCTCCCGGCCCCCTCCACAATTTGAACATCTCCTTCAAAATAATGTTCTCGCTCATGCCCGTCAACACCCTTAAAAAGAGTGTAGCTATTTTCGTTGAAAGTTATTGTGAAGTACTCAACCTGATTACCATCTTTTTTCATTTCAACTGCAGAAAGCGCCGTCGCTCTAACATCTTCAGCTCTACTTGCAACCAGATCAGCTTGATCTTCTAAAAAATTAACCCGCCCCATCTGACGATAACCGGTAAAAACTATAGCGGAAATTATCGCAATTATTGCAGTGCTTATCGTTACCTCAATTAAACTAAATCCATTTAATTTCATTTAAATTAAAAGATTAAGATAAAAATCAATAATCAGCTCCCCGAAGAAGAAGGCGAAAAAAGTTCCGATCACAAGGAATGGTCCAAAAGGAATCATATCTTTTCTACTTTTAAGCCCGGAAACAATCAATACAAGACCAATGAAAGCCCCTAACAGAAAAGAAGAAAACAAACCCACCAACACCTCCGGAAACCCTAAAAACAGGCCCATAAAGGCTGCGTAGCGGACATCTCCAAAACCCAAACCCTTCCCTTTCGTGGCCAGATAAATTCCAAGAAAAAATAGAAAGGAGAAAAGTCCACTTAGCAAAGCGAGTCCAAGGTCGGGAGTAATAGAGAGATTATTTTCAAAAATCTGGAATAAAAAAGCAAAAACTATCGCCGGGTATATAACCCTATTCGGTATTATGTAGTGCTTTAAATCATATACGAAAAGTATCACCAAAAAAAGGGTAATTGTTAAAACCGAAACCAGGCTCCCCAGTGTAAAAAGATTAGCTTCAAGTGGCTGACTTATAAAAACAGAGAGAAACAGAAGCCCGGTAATTAATTCTACAGCCGGATATTGAAAAGATATTTTTTTATCACAATAACGGCACCCCCCTTTTAAAAAGAAAAATGAAAAAAGAGGAACCAGGTCAAGTGGAGATAGTTTATGTCGGCAGGCAGGGCAATATGAACTTCCTCTTAAGTTTTCTCCCGTTTTCAATCGATGAATAGCGCAGTTTAAAAACGATCCAAAAGTAATTCCGAAAGCAAATATTATTAAGTATAAATAAGTCATAAATAGAACAAAACCCCACCCGGTAGGGTGAGGTATTTATTTTGAATTACTCTTATCCAATCCCACCGGAGTTGAGATTTGTAAAGTTAGTTATAATTCGTTAGTAAACAAGTCTTCACAGTTAGTAGCGTTCTCATTATCTATAGTTTGATACTCACCGGCGTTCCCTTCACTGTCTATACAGTAAAAAACCGGATCAGTGTCATTTTCGGTTTCAGAGCAAAGTGGCGCCCAAGCAACATAGTGTTGGTTTGTAACGTTAATTTGATACTCAAGATCTTCCCCATCATCTAGAAGATCAGCACTACAAGGTGGAATCTCACCTTTAATATTATCCCATCCCGCGGATTGGTCATAAGACTCATCACTGTCATTTGGCGGATTATAAGTTCCTCCTTGAGAATAGTAATACTGCTCCGCGTTGCTTCTTATTTGACTTAATTCGGAACGAATTTGAGTATCAAAAGCCGATTCTCTCGCTCCACTTATCGATATAAATGCAATACCGGACAAGATACCGATGATAGCAACCACTACCAAAAGTTCAATTAATGTAAAACCTCGATTTTCTTTAGCCATAGGAATAATATTTATTTATAATATAATTTTCTTTTTATAAAAGTATACTAAAAAGAGACTTTTAGTCAACAAAGCTACATTCCCATCCCGACATTGTAGATCGGTAATAAAATAGAAATAACCAATCCGCCAACTACGACACCGAGCATAATTATTAAAATCGGCTCAGCCATCTTAATATACATCTCCATTGTTCTTTCAACTTGATCGCGATAAAAAACAACAACACTATTTAGAACTTGCTCCATTCGACCGGTTCTTTCTCCAACCGTTATCATCTGAGTCACCAACCCGGGAAAAAGAGAAGGGTATTTCTTGATCGATTCACTTATCTCCTTTCCTCCCTTAACATCTTCCTTTATTTCCGATATAACTCTTTTATAGGTGGTGTTTTTAACTATTTTTTCAGATACATCAAGCGCCTTTATTATATCCAATCCACTGGAAATTAAAGTAGCTAAACTTTCAGTAAAATAGGTTATGTAAACTTTTTTAAAGAAATTTCCCAATCCGGGAATCTTCAAAATAAAGCTATCAAAAACAGATCGCCCTTTTCTATTATTTAAAAGCCTGTTAAAGAAGACTGCGGTCAAAATTATCATTAAGATTATTAACCAACCCCAATTAACTACAAAATCGGATAGCGTAATCACAATCTCGGTTACAAGTGGCATCTCTGCTTCAAGCTCCTCTATCATCTCAACTATATCCGGTATGACAAAAACAAGCAAAAAAGTAAGAACAAAACTGAAAACGAAGATAATGAAAAAGGGATAAACCATCGCCCCGATTAATTTTTTCTTAAACTGATCATTTCTCTCAATATGATCCTCTAGATATTGAAGCGATTTAGCTAGGCTTCCGGAAGCCTCACCCGACTCTATAGCTCCAATATAAAAATCAGAAAAAATATCTCTGTGCTTTTTCAGAGCTCCGGAAAAAGGATCTCCTTCTTCAACTCGATCAGCAATATCATTAATTCTCTCCTTGAACTTATCTTTCTCCACCTGTTTAGACAACATCCGAAGCGCTTCAACCATTCCTATTTGTGAGTCCAGTAAAATTCTAAGCTGTCGCGAAAAAAGAACCAAATCAGTATCCGAAATTCTTTCAAAAAAAGTAAAATTAAAATCAATTTTTCGTTGATAGAAGGGGAGCTTTTCCTCCTCTATTGATATTGGATAGAGACCCTTTCTCTGTAGAGTTGCCAAAGCTCCGCCCTGTGAATCAGACTCAATAATACCTGTTTCCAGATCTCCATTTTCATTTTTTGCTTTATAGCGAAATCTCATCGTTAATCAATTAGCTTTTTAAGGCTCTTGGGGTTAGTTGAAAAATTTAAAGCATCTTCTTTTGATACCTCCTTGGCCTTTACTAAGTTACTCAAATACTTATTAAGACTAATCATCCCTTCAGAGGAAGAGGTTTCTATTGTGGTATCCAGTTCATGGGTTCGCCCCTCTCTTATCAAATTGGATACCGCCGCGTTGTTTATCATTATTTCACAAGCCGGTATCAGTCCTCCTTCTCTTCTTGGGACTAGTCGTTGCGAGACTATTCCCAGCAAGGAAGCGGAAAGCTGTGCCCTGATCTGTTTTTGCTGGTCAGCGGGGAAGGAGTCAACTATACGATGGATAGTTTGGCTGGCCGAATTAGTGTGCAGTGTAGAAAAGACCAAATGGCCGGTTTCAGCTGCAGTAATAGTAGTCTCTATTGTTTCCGGATCACGCATTTCTCCAACCATAATAACATCCGGATCTTGGCGAAAAACAGCCTTTAATGCACGAGGAAAAGAGTTGGTGTCTTGCCCTACTTCGCGCTGATCAATCAAGGACTTATCACTTGAAAAAAGATACTCTATTGGGTCTTCTATCGTGACTATATGTTCAAATCTCTCCTTGTTGATTTTGTTTATCAGAGTAGCTAAAGTCGTGGACTTTCCGTGTGAAGCGGGTCCGGTCACTAAAACTAGCCCCTGCTTTGCTGACGAGAAATTTCGAATACTAGCCGGCAAATTCAAGTTGTCCGGACTACTTATTTTGTTCGGAATTCTTCTCAAGGCTATCGACACTTCTCCTCGCTGAAGGTAGACATTTACCCTAAATCTGTCTCCGTTTTTAGAAGAATAAGAAAAGTCTGCCTCTCTTTGAGCCAAAAAAGCATCTTCCTGCTTTTCATCCATCATTTCAAAAGCCATAGCTCTCGCTTCTTCAGGTTTAATTATCTCTCTGGATCTTACCTTTTTAAGATCACCGTCAACTCTTAAAATAGGGTGATGACCTGCAGAAATATGCAGATCCGAGGCCTCTTCTTTTTTCGTTAAATCAAGTAAAGTTTGTAATCTTTTATTCATCTTTTTATTTATTAGATTCTTCTCCCGTTTCCTTGGTTGCCTTAAGAACCGCCTCAAGAGATGTTATTCCCTCTAAGACTTTTAGAATTCCATCCTGTCGCATAGTTGTCATTCCTTGTCTATCGGCTTCTTGTCGTAAAGCTCCCTCCGTTGTGTTTTCAACTATCATCTCTGAAAGCCTGTCTGTCATCTCCAAGATCTCATAAATACCTATTCTTCCCCTGTATCCGGACCCACCACACTTTTCACATCCTTCCGGCTCATAGATGGTAAGTTCATGGAAATTAATTTCACTCTTTTTTGAAACCGGTAAGGACTCAAGCTCCTTTTCTATAACTTTTCTTTTTGCCGGTGATGGGCTAACTTCTCGCTTACAATCACACAATCTACGAACCAATCTTTGAGCGATTGCGGCATTTAGTGCCGGAGGTAATAAATAGGGTTGGATCCCCATATCAATCAACCTGGGAATCACTCCTATTGCATCATTTGTGTGCAGGGTCGATAAAACTATATGACCGGTTAGAGCGGCATGCACCGCCAACTCGGCCGTCTCCTGATCTCTAATCTCTCCAACCATGATAATATCCGGATCTTGCCGTAAAATTTGACGCAATCCATTTGAAAAATCATATCCTATATCATGCTTTACTTGAGATTGATTGACTCCGTCAATGAAATACTCAACCGGATCTTCAAGAGTTACTATATTAACCTCTTCCGTGTTTAAGTCTCGCAGTAAAGAGTAGAGGGTGGTGGTTTTACCTGATCCAGTCGGTCCGGTTGCCAACATCATTCCGGTTGGTTGATTAACTCCCTTTATGACTTTTTTTTCATCCTCACTCCCCATTCCCAACTCACCCACCTTCTTGATTCCGTCTTCCGGATCCAGAACCCTTAAAACCGCTTTTTCTCCCATTGTAGTCGGCATAGTGGATACTCTGAAATCAATCTTTTTTCCATTGAAGTCGGATAAAAATCTTCCGTCTTGTGGAAGTCTTTTCTCTTCTATTCTCAAGTTTGACAAAATTTTAATCCTCGCGATAACCGCTCGATGAATTTTCTTGGGTAAAATCAAAGAAGAGTGTAAAATTCCATCAATTCTAAACCGTACCTCAAGTTCATCCCTACCCGGTTCAATGTGTATGTCGGAAGCACCTCCTTCGATAGCATCTTCCAGTATCACTGAAACGACTCTAACTATCGGGGCTTTTTCCGCCATCTCTTGATCATCCTCCTTTTCTTTACCGATTCGTTTTTCTATCTTTTGCTTTTCTTTTTTCTGTTCCTCCTCTATCTGTCCTAGAGCAGCCCCGGCCCCTTGTCTAAGCTTTTCATATTCATTCAAAACTTCCTGAAAGAGAGACGGTGTAATCAAAACAACCTCATAAGAAAATCCGCCCCGCCTTGATAAAAATCTGAGCACCTCTTGAGCCTTCAGGTCTTTGGGGTAGACCATTCCGATTACGATCTTGTCGTTTCGTTTATTTATCGGAACCAAGCTGTAATGCTCAGCCGATTCTCTGGGAACCAATTTTGCAATATCTGTTAAGATGCTTCCCAGCTTATCAATATTAACATCATCTTTAAGCGGAATTCCTAAAATTTCACCTTTTATGGAAAAGAGATCCTTTTCTGAAATGTTCAAAACAACGTCCTCCAGAATAACCTCCTCTTCTCTTTTTCCGGTTGTTTGAACCTCTCTTTCCAAGGCTATGGCCTTTTTCTTACTAATCTCCTCTCTTTTTTTTAACTCCTCTATTAAGCCTTTCATTTTAATATAATTATTTATGAATTTTCTACCTCACTGAGCAGTAATTTAATTATTCAATCAGATTTATACCACCCCTGGACTGAATTTCTCCCGAATAAAAATAAGTTTTCATCTCGGTATTGGCCGTAAAATTAAACCCCTCTTCATCCTGAATGATATATTCTCCTTCACTGTCCTCAAGTGCAAAATAGTCTCCACTTTCAGAATTACCCCATTGAAGTGAATACTGTCTACCTTCATGCAGATAGAGCGTAGGTTCTGGATCTTCTATTTCCGGATTAGTTAAATAAAGCCCCTCTTCCTCATTCACCTCAAAGACAATCGAAAACAGATCACGCCAGGGGTCGCTGCTCTCCGCATCCGAATCCGGAACACTGAAAGGGTTTCTTGTCTCAGAATACTCTTGGATTGGAAAATTATCATCCGCTCTTTGAAAAGTATCAAAATCTCTATACTTGTAACTGTCGAAAAAAGTAAAATTTATCTTTGGAACGCTTTCCAGTTGGTAATTTGGCTCAACAAAAATAGCCGGGTCTCTAAATATCAAGTGCCAACCGGAAAACAAAATGACTCCGATAACTGACAATGTAACTAACTGAAAATAATTTAACCCTTTGTCTTTTTTATTTTTCATCTTGTTTTGAAAAAATATCTAAAGTAACTAAATACTCCAAACCCTCACCTCCGCTGCTTTCTATTCGCAAATTTCTTATATTTACCAACCTGGACATATTTTCAATGTTATTCATTAAGTACTTAAAGTTGCTATATCCTCCACGTAGATAAAAAGTAAATTCAGTTCTTCTTAGTCGTGGATCCTGAGAGTAATTGAGGCTTTGAAAGTCTCCAAAATTATCAATCCTCATTCCCGAATTATAAATCAAGCTTTCTATAGTTGAGAGAAAAGATGGAGCGTAGTGATCGTCGGGTAGGGCAGATGAAAATTTCAGAATTTCGCTTTTGTATTCCGTCTCCAGAATGTCTACAACCTCCTCCAGGCCCAGACTATAATCTCTTTTATTTTCAAGATCAGTTCGTAAAACTTCAAGCTCCTTTCGGTTATCTTCAAGGTCTCGATACTCATGACCTACAAGACCAAAAAAAACTACTAGAAAGCCTAGAAAAAATATAATTGCTAAAAATCTTTTCATAGTTTTATTTAAATATCTTTGGATTTAAGCTGATTACGAAATCAAATTCAATAGGAAAATCACCATCTATCTTTCTGATGGTTCTTAATTCTGCAGACTCAAAAGGATTCACTCTCTCCTCTCCTCGAATCTCAAACCAGCTTCCGACCACCAATCTCTCTCCTTTCTCTTCTTCAACCGACTTTAGATCATACATTTCCGGATTTATTTTTTGAAGATAATCAACTGGCTCGTCGTTAGATGGATAGAGCATTCCAACTTCATTTCTTGTAACCGGATTATCATAGGCCGTTACCGGGCCATCAATCACCAAGCCTTCATCTCTCTCTTCAATAATTTGCCCCTCTCTAATCCATCCCGAAATATCCTTGTATGTTTCAAAATCCTTAAAAATTCTGTATTGCTGCTCCAAGGCTTCAAGATTTAGAGCACGCCCCTCCAGCCTTAGTTCATAGTCTTCAGCATCTATACGCACCGTTTCAAAATAAGTTAACGGATGAGTTGCCTTTTCTATAATTTCAAAAACCGAATTTAATGTATTTCTATCTCTAAGCAGGGCTTTGTAAATTCCCAAATCTTCTCCATAGCTATTTATAAAACTTTGGTTTTTCTTAAAGTCGCTTTGTTCCTGAAGTTCACTTAAAATATAATTCTTGCTCTCCACTCTTTCCTTAGTCTGGTTGTTCCATTGAAAAACAAATCCGTAACTGACAATAGAAAAAACAAAAAGAAGAGCCGACAGGTAAAAGAAGTAATTAAAAGAATCAGATAATTCAACTTTCTTCTTTTTTTTGGGTTTTATATCAATCGCCATAAAATTTTCTTAAATTAAGAGTTGAGACCTAAAATTGACATCCCAACTGCAACCGAGAATCGGGGACTCATTTCATCTATTGCATCTTCAAGAACAGGAGGATAATTAATATTCATAAAAGGTTTTGAAATATCAACTTCAATATCTTTTTTAAAAAATTCTTCCTTTATTTCATCAATTTCCGAGCCACGCCCGGTTAATATGATTTTAGAAACGGGTTGATCACTTTCGGAGTTATAGCCGCTATAAACCTCTTCAACTTTTTCAAAAAGCTCTTCAGCTAAAGACGCTTTTATCTTCTCATTTGATTTTGACTTTTCTTCGGATCGATTATCTTTTTGGTTAAAATCAATCTCGGAAAGAGTACTTATATCTTCTTCAAAATTGCTTGCCGAAATATTTAAACTACTGCTCTGAGCCGGCTTTTGGTCTGTAATTATGTTTATCGAAGTGCTCCACCTCTTTATATTTACAACTGCAACACTCTTTTGTTCTATTCCGAAAATCTGCGAGAAACCCATTATCTCGCTATCTAGAGCTCCTATTTTAAGATTACCCTCCTTAGCTATTTCTCTATAGGTTTCAATTGTTTCATTTGGAACAGCCAATAGAAAAACATCCACCCCGTTATCTGAAGAGTTTTTGCTTGACACATTCCAGTCCAAAGTAACCTCGTTAAGCGGCAGAGGAACTCGTTGTCTTGCCTGGTGGTGGATAGCTGACTCAATCTCTTCTTTCTCCATTTTCGGCATCTTAAAAGAGATTAAAAAGCTGCTGAAATGAGGGAGGGCGAAAAAACTTTTTTTTGTTTTAATTCCCGTCTCCTTTAAAATTGCTTTTATCGTTTCAGCAATCTCTTTTTCGGGTAAGGAAAATCTTTGCCCTTCCTTTTTTATCTTCTTACCGGTTATTTCACTTATTCTTGCAGAGCCATAATTTTCAAGTTTATAACCTTCTTCTTTTTTTGATATCTCAACTATTCTGACAAAATCATTACTAACATCAATCCCGAGACATTTTTTATTTTTTTTTGAAAAGAGTGACATTAATTAAATAATATTAAAATCTCAAGCGAGCTCCTTCCTTATATTCTACTTCTATTATATGCGGTGGGGGTGGGATTCGAACCCACGAATCCGTAAGGATTGGCGGTTTTCAAAACCGCTGCCATAAGCCACTCGACCACCCCACCATTTTAATTTTTAATTTCGAATTGAACACAGCATCCATTCTGAGCGAAGCGAAGAATTTCTTTACATCAATTTTTAATCTTTAATTACTTTTATCCTTACCCATTAATATTCTTAATGGGGAGAGGGAGGGATTCGAAGTCGATTCGGCGTCCACCGGACGTCTCTCTTACTAAAAAGCCACGTTTTTTAGT
>CAYNQG010000001.1:21225-33933 GCA_964399315.1 uncultured Candidatus Saccharibacteria bacterium | reverse complement strand
TAGAAAAGAGAATGCACTACAGAAGAGTTATCAAACATGCAATGAGTAAAATAACCGCCAATAGAAATGTAAAGGGTGTTAGAATTCAGGTTGCGGGAAGACTTAATGGAAGTGAAATTGCTAGAACCGAACATATCTCAGAAGGTAATTTACCCAGAGAAACGTTAAGAGCTGATTTGGATTATGCTTTTGAAGAAGCTTACTGTAAGTTTGGAACAATTGGAATCAAGGTATCAATTTACAAAGGAGAAAAATTCAATTAAAATATGTTAGTACCGAAAAAAGTAAAGCATAGAAAGCGACATAAGGAGATGCGCCGACTAAAAGGGTTGGCAAATTCCGGGACTAAAGTTGAGTTTGGGACATACGGCCTAAAGACTCTGGATCCTCGTTGGTTAACTTCCAGACAGCTGGAAGCGGCAAGAAGGGCTATTATTCGCCACTTGAGAAAGGGTGGTAAAATGTGGACAAGAGTTTTTCCTGACAAACCGGTAACCAAAAAAGGGTTGGAGGTTCCGATGGGAGGTGGTAAGGGAGCAGTTGATAGATATGTAGCTCCGGTTAGACCTGGGAGAGTTATTTTCGAACTTGATGGTATCGATGAGTCAGTTGCTAGAGAGGCTTTTTCAAAAGCATCTGACAAGCTGCCAATTAAGACAAAATTTGTAAAGAAGAAAAAATAATGAAAACTGAAGATATTAGAAATAAAGAAGAGAAAGAGTTGCGAGATATTTTGAAAACCAAACGGGAAAAGCTACAGGAAATGTCTCAACAACTCTCTTCTGGGCGCGTTAAAAATATTAAGAGTCTGAGAAAGACTAAAAAAGATATTGCCAGAATATTAACTATTCTAAATGAAGGAACTCATGAAAAATAAATTAACAGGAAAAGTTATCTCCGACAAACAGGACAAGACCGTTGTTGTCGAGGTTGCCAATGTAAAAAAACACCCCAGATACGAAAAAAGATATGAGATTCATAAGAGCTTTAAGGCTCACGATGAAGAGAATGACTGTAGGGAAGGAGATGAGGTTATAATAGAGGAGACCAAGCCAATTTCTAAGAATAAAAAATGGAAAGTAGTTAAAAAGATTAAGAGTTAAACAGTTATGATTCAGCCGGAAACAAAATTGAAGGTAGCCGACAATGCAGGAGCTAAAGAGATAAAATGCTTTAAGGTTTTGGGTGGTTCTAAGAAGAGGTATGCTCAAATAGGTGACCTTATTGTCGGAGCTGTTAAAAAAGCCGAACCGCGAAAAGATGTAAAAAAACATGATGTGGTTCGAGCGGTTATCGTCAGGCAGAAAAAAGAGTTTAGAAGAAAGGACGGGTCTTACATTAGATTTGATGAAAATGCAGCTGTTGTTGTTGATCCGGACACCAAAGAACCCGTTGGTGGTAGAATTTTCGGCCCTATTCCGCGAGAATTAGCCGATAAAGGTTTTAAAAAAATTACTACTTTAGCAAAAGAGATAGTATGAAGATTAAAAAAGATGACAAAGTTGTAATAATTGCAGGAAAGGACAAGGGAAAAACCGGCAAAGTTATGCATGCATTTCCAAAGGATGGGCAGGTTATTGTTGAGGGCTTGAATTTAATGAAAAAACATGTAAAGCCTAGAAAGCAGGGTGAATCGGGGCAAATAATAGAATTTCCGGCACCTATGGATGTATCCAATGTTAAACTTATCTGCTCTTCATGCGGGGAGGCGACGAGAGTGGGAATCGAAAAAGAAGGTAAAAATAAAAAGAGAGTTTGTAAAAAGTGTAATAAAAAGCAATAATCATGGAAGATTTGAAAGTAAAATTTAATAACGAGGTTGTTGATCAAATGATGGATAAGTTCGGTTACAAGAGCCCGATGGCTGTTCCTCGATTGGATAAGGTTACCGTAAATGTCGGCATAGGGGAGAGAATTAAGGATAAATCTTCAGATAAACAAAAAGAGATTATTGATTATATAATAAATGATATCGGTCTCATCACTGGTCAAAAACCGGTAATCACCAAAGTCAAGAGGTCGATTTCCGGATTCAATATAAGAAAAGGAGACCCGGCGGGAGTAAAAGTTACTCTCAGAGATGAAGAGATGAATAACTTTGTTGAGAAGCTGGTTAACCTCGTCTTTCCCGGACTCAGAGATTTTCGCGGAATTAGCTCTGAATCAGTAGACAATTCCGGAAACCTGTCAATCGGAATTGAAGAACAGATATCTTTTCCGGAAATCCCGGCTGACGACAGGGATGATATATTCAGTCTTCAGATAACAATTACTAACACAGCAGAAAGCAGAGAAGAAGGTTTGGAACTTTTTAAAAAACTTGATTTTCCTTTCAAAAAATAAATTTAAAATAGATATGGCAACAAAAGCACAAAAAGAAAAGTCAAAAAAAGATCCTAAATACAGTACCAGGAAGGTGCGCAGATGTTTTTCTTGCGGACGGACCAGGGGCTACATGAGAGATTTTGGGCTTTGCAGAATTTGCTTTAGAGAAAAAGCAAATGAAGGAGAAATACCCGGAGTAAGAAAATCAAGTTGGTAAAATATTATGACAGATCCAATAACAGACATGCTAAACCGCTTAGAAAATGGTCAAGCCGTAAACAAAAAGACGGTTGACATTCCTTTTTCTAAGACCAAATATAAAATTGCAAAAGTTTTAGAAGCGGAAGGATTTATTGAATCCGTTGCTAAAAAAGGAAGAAATCCAAAGAGAGTGATTAGAGTTAATCTTAAATACGAAAAGGAGCAACCGGCAATAACCAAAGCGGAAAGAATATCTAAGCCGGGAAGGAGAGTTTATACCTCTCTTAAAGATATAAGACCGGTTAGAGGAGGTTATGGAATATCGGTTATATCGACTTCAAAAGGAGTTATGTCTAATAAAGAGGCACGGTCGGCCGGTCTTGGAGGAGAGCTTTTATGTAAAGTATACTAAAATTATGTCCAGAATAGGAAAAAAACCAATTGAAATACCTGATTCCGTTGATTTGGAAATTGACGGAAAAACTGTTAAAGTAAAAGGGCCAAAAGGGGAGCTTGAGCGAACCATTCGTCCTGAAATAGGAGTAGAGCGAGACGATGGAAAGCTTCTTTTTAAAATAGTTAAAGAAGACAAGAAATCACCGGCCTTTCTGGGTTTGGAAAGAAGTCTTGTTTTTAATCTTATAAAGGGAGTTACTGATGGGTTTGAAAAGAGACTTGTTATGAAGGGTGTCGGGTACAGATCAAGAATGGAGGGCACCACCTTGGTTATTGAGGCTGGATTTTCTCATCCGGTAAAGATGGAAACTCCTGAAGGAGTTAAAATTGATGTTGAGAAGGGAGAAATTGTAGTTTCAGGAATCAAGAAGGAACAGGTCGGTCAAGTTGCTGCAAAGATTAGAGATGTAAGACCCCCTGAACCTTATAAAGGAAAAGGGATTCGATACAAAGGTGAAGAGGTTGTTAGAAAAGAAGGTAAAAAAGCAGTAGGATCCGAATAAAATCATGTTACAAAGAGATAAAAGAAGAAAAAGAAGACATAAACGAATCAGATCTGAGATGCGAGGAACTAAAGAAAAGCCTCGGCTTAATGTCTACAGATCAAATAAACATATTTACGGTCAATTAATTGATGATACGACCGGTAATGTCTTGGCCTCGGCCAAAGATATTGATATAGAAGAAGAGATTGATGATAAAAACAGAAAAGTTGCTCTTGCTTTTGAAACGGGAAAGCTTTTAGCTGAAAGAGCCTTGAAAAAAGACATTAAAGAAGTTGTCTTTGATCGTGGCGGTTACAAATATCACGGAAGAGTTAAGGCTTTGGCTGAAGGAGCAAGAGAAGCTGGACTTAAGTTTTAAGATAAATTATTATGGCAAGAAAAAAACAACAAAAAGATAAAGAATTTAACTCCGATGTCTTGGACATCGATAGAGTGGAAAGAATGACAGCCGGTGGAAGACGGCTTAAATTTAGGGCCTTGGTTGCTGTTGGAAATAGAAACGGAAAAGTTGGAGTAGGTCTTGCCAAGGGAAATGATGTCGGTAAGGCGATTGAAAAAGCTACCAGAAAGGCTAAAAAAGAAGTTATTGAGGTAAAATTGACCGATGAAGGAACTGTAGCTCACGAAGTTATCGGAAAACATGGTGCGGCCAGAGTACTTCTAAAACCTCAATCCAAGGGTCGAGGACTTGTTGCCGGAGGTGCTGTTAGATCAATCTGCTCCATGGCCGGTGTTCAAGATATTTCCTCAAAAATTTTGGGAAATACCAGAAATAAGCTGAATAATGCAAAAGCAACAATTGATGCGTTAACTAAACTAAAAGAATAATGCAACTTCACGATTTAAAATCAAATAATACAAAAGACAAAAAAAGAGTTGGCCGGGGAGGTGCTCGCGGAACTTATTGTGGAAGAGGAGTTAAGGGTCAAAAAGCAAGAGCCGGAACCGGTGGCGAGCCTATGATCAGGGGTCTTATTAAAAGATATCCGAAGCTCAGAGGTTACAACACTAAAAGTGGAGCGGATAATGCCGTGGTTAATGTTGAAACTCTCAACTATGAATTTAAGAATGATGAAGAGGTTACTCCTCAAAAACTAGTAGAAAAGAGACTGGTTAGAAGAAGAGATGGGAAGATTCCGTCGATTAAGATTTTAGGAGACGGAAAGGTGGAAAAGGCTTTAACTATTAAAAACTGTAAAGTTTCCAAAACCGCAAAAGAAAAGATTGAAAAAGCGGGCGGAAAGGCGTAAGTTATGATTGAAAAAATAACTCAAATATTTAAAATTGAAGATTTAAAGAATAGAATCCTCTTCGTATTGGGAATGTTGGCCATATTTAGAGTGATGGCTAATATACCGATGCCGGGAATGGATCCGGATCGGTTGGAGGAGTTTTTTGCTCAGTTTCAAATGTTTGAGTTTGCTAATGTTTTTACCGGTGGAACGATGGATAGATTTTCAATTGCCATGCTCGGATTAGGACCCTACATTACGGCAGTGATTGTTATCCAGCTTCTGACCATGGTCTTTCCCAAGCTCGAACGAATGTATAAGGAAGAAGGGGAACAGGGAAAGCAGAAGATAAATCAGTATGGAAGACTACTAACCATACCATTTGCAATTATGCAGACTTTCGGTATGTTGACCCTTTTTCAGAATCAGGGAGTTATCGATCCTCTCGGAGCGGTTGATATGACTGCCTCAATCCTTACTGTTACTGCCGGTACTGTATTTTTAATGTGGCTTGGTGAGCTTATTAGTGAAAAGGGAATCGGAAATGGTGTTTCTTTACTCATTTTTGCCGGTATTATTGCCAATGTTCCTTCTCAAATTTATCAAGCTATTGCAGGTTGGAATCCGGCTCAATTGCCGTCTTATATCCTGTTTGTTCTTCTGGCCGTATTTATTGTTGCTGCCGTGGTATTGGTAAATGAAGCAAGGAGGAATATTCCCGTATCTTACGCCAAAAGAGTAAAAGGAAGAAAGGTTTATGGCGGATCATCAACCTATATCCCGCTCAACATTAATCCGGCCGGAGTTATTCCTATCATATTTGCTCTATCTCTAATGGCAATGCCTCCGATGATTGCTCAGTTTTTATCTGAAATGGGAGGAACTATAGGATCAATAGCTCAAACCGCAAATACATTTTTAAATAACCCTTGGGTTCAGGGGGTCGCCTACTTTGCATTAGTGTTTCTGTTTACCTTTTTCTATACTGCGGTCACTTTTGACCCGGAAAACGTTGCTGATAACCTGAAAAAGATGGGAGGTTTCGTTCCCGGAATAAGACCCGGAAAACCGACTGAAAGTCACATTAGATATATACTGAATAGAGTTTTAACCGTAGGTGCTTTTTACTTGGCTACTATCGCCGTAATGCCTCAAATTGTAGCTGGAATTACCGGGGTGGGCACCTTTCAATTTCTTATCGGCGGTGCTTCAATTTTAATTATCGTTTCAGTTGTTTTGGACACCACGCAGCAAATCAATGCTCAACTTCAGATGAGAGAATACGAAGAAATATAGACTTCGTAAAGAGGAATCCTTAATTTTAAATTGGTGAGAGATAAAAAATTCAATTGAACAAAACAAGCAATCTTTAGCAGGTTGCTTTTTTTAAATTAAAATTATAAATTATAAGTCATAATTTTATGAAATTAGTATCATTTATTGGACGACCGGGGTGTGGCAAGGGAACACAGGCGGAGCAAATCATAAAAAAAACGAAATGGGAGCCCATTTATACCGGCAAATTGTTACGAGCCAGAGCGAAAAAGAACGATTTTATGGGGAATAAGATTGAAGAAGCTCTTTCTCAGGGAAGATTAATCCCCACTCCGATGGTCTTCAATATCTGGATGCCGAAACTTATAGAATTTAAAAAATCAGGAACTGTTGAAGGTGTTCTTTTTGATGGTAATCCACGAAAGCTTTACGAGGCTAAAATGCTTGATGAGGTTTTTGAAATATTTGAGTGGGAGGACTTTACTCCGATTCATATAGATATTTCGAGAAAAGAGTCAAAGAGAAGATTGCTAGAAAGAGGACGAGCTGATGATCATGAGGAGGAGATAGAGAGGAGGTTGGCCTGGTTTGAAACAGATGTTAGGCCGGTTCTTGATTACTACCGAGAAAGAGGAATTCTAAAGACTGTAGACGGTGAAAAATCCATAGAGGAGGTTCAAGAGGATATAGTAAAAATATTAAAGATAGATGATTAATTTAAAAAGTAAAAAAGAGATAGATCTAATGCGTCAAGGAGGGCAGCGACTTGCCCGGATAGCCGAAAAGATAAAGGAGGCTTCCGATCCCGGTGTTACTACAAAAGATCTTGACCAATTAGCACGAAAATTAATCTCCAAAAAAGGCGGAACCCCTTCTTTTTTGGGGTATAAGGGATTTCCGGCCGCAATTTGCACGTCGGTAAATGAGACCGTAGTTCATGGAGTGCCGTCTTCTTACGAGTTGAGAGAGGGAGATCTTCTATCTATCGACCTCGGATTTGAGTGGAGGGGGTATCATACTGATATGGCTCTAACCTATCCGATAGGACCTGTTAGCGAAAAGGAGGAAAAACTAATGGAAGTAACTGACAAAGCTCTGGAGCTGGCTATAAGAGAGGCTGTGGAGGGAGCAAGGTTGGGAGATTTGGGTAACCGAATCGAAAATTATGTAAAAAGCAATAACCTTACCATTGTTGAAGGGCTCTGCGGTCACGGAATCGGGAAAGAAGTTCATGAAGACCCTCAAGTCTTTAACACCGGCAAACCCAATACCGGACTGAAGATAAAAAGAGGGCTTGTTTTCTGTATCGAGCCAATGGTTACCAGCGGAGATCCTAAGATAAAACATCTCGAAGACGGAATCAAAACTAGAAATCTATCAGCTCATTTTGAACACACCGTAGCCATAACCGAAAACGGAACCGAAATATTAACCGCTAATTAATTTTTTAGACGGAGGGGTGTATAAAAGGAAACAATTGAGCAGTTGTATTTCAAGCTAAAAAGGGCTTTTTTGGGTTGCTAAAACCCCTTTATTTTGATACAATATATAAGTATGAAGTTAATGAATTTTTTAATTGAAACTGGAAAGACGATTCTTTTTGCGGCAATAATAGTTATTCCGATAAGAACATTTATATTCCAACCCTTTTTAGTCAGAGGGGCTTCTATGGAGCCCAATTATCATCAGGGCGATTATCTGATTGTTGATCAGCTTTCTTATAGATTCAGAGATCCTCAAAGAGGAGAGGTTGTCGTTTTGGACTCCCCGGAACCACCGGCAAGAAGATTTATCAAAAGAATAATTGCTCTTCCCGGAGAGACTATTTATCTTGAAGACGGAGTTATATATATTGAAAAAGATGAGGATAGTTTTGCGCTTGACGAAGATGGTTATTTAGGAGTTAACACTCCCGGAAATTTTAGAGAAACTCTCGGTGATGATGAATACTTTCTTTTGGGAGATAACAGAATCGCCTCTCTTGATTCTAGAAACTGGGGTACTGCGAGCGGTGATGATTTAATCGGACGAGTTCTAATCCAGTTATCGCCATTTTCATTTTTAACTAGGTCAACTACTTTTCAGGTAATACAATAACATATGCCCAAAGAGGAATATAAAAAACCAACCGGAACTCAGGATATATACGGAAAAAAGCAGCGCCTTTTCGATTATCTCGAGAAGGTTTCAAAAAAAATCGCTTACCAGTATAATTTTGAGAAGATAACTACTCCGATAATAGAGGAGGAAGATCTTTTTATTCGCTCGGTCGGAGGAGATACTGACATCGTTCAAAAGGAGATGTATTCCTTCAAAACCAAGGGAGGCGATCAGTTGGTTCTCAGACCGGAAGGAACCGCCTCGATAGTTAGGAGTTATATAGAAAACGACTTTTACAAAAAACCACAACCGGTAAAGCTATTCTACTTTGGGCCCTTTTTTCGCTACGAGAGACCACAACGCGGCCGCTATCGTCAATTTCATCAGTTCGGATTAGAGGTTTTGGGTAAAAAATCTCCCGCGCTTGATAGTCAGCTAATTCAATCCTTTTATCAGATTTTTAAGAAGATAGAGCTTGATGTTCTGGTTAAGGTTAATAGTTTGGGGGATTCGAATTGTCGACCCGCTTACATAAAAAAACTAAAAAAGTCACTGAAAAAAGATAAGGATGATTTATGCGAACATTGTCAGCGCAGATTTGATACTAATCCACTTCGAATGCTGGATTGTAAAAATGAAGGATGTCGAGAGATCTACTCCAACGCCCCTCAGTTAATTGATAATCTCTGCAAAAGCTGTAAAAAAGACTTTCAATCCGTTTTGGAATATTTGGATGAGATGGATATAGCTTATGAACTGGACCCCTTTTTAGTTCGTGGACTTGATTATTACAACAACACTGTTTTTGAAATTTCAGAAACTGACGATGAATTGGCTCTGGGAGGAGGGGGGAGATACGACGGTTTAGTTGAAAAGATGGGAGGCAGAGAGACGCCGGCCCTGGGTGGAGCGATGGGTGTTGAGCGAATTGTTGATTTGATGAGTGAGGATGATTTGGAGACGGGCAATCAGAGAAAAGAGGTTTTTCTAGCTCAACTTGGTGACTCCGCTAAAAAGAAAGCCTTTGAACTCTTTGAAGAATTTCGATCCGAAGGAATATCGGTTTACGAGTCGATGGGTAGAAATTCTCTAAAAGCACAAATGTCCAGAGCTGATAAATTGGGAGTAAAATATACTCTTATTCTGGGAAGGCAAGAATGTATTAAGAATGAAATTATAATCAGGGAGATGAAGACCGGAAAACAAGAAAATGTCCCTCTGGACAAAGTCGTAAAAGAGATAAAAAAGAGAATAAAATGAAAAACTGTCTATTTTGCAAAATAGTAAATAAAGAGGAAGAAGCCGAAATAGTTTATGAAGATGATAAAGTGATTGCTTTTGAAAACATCAGGCCGCTTGCTCCCGTCCACGTACTGGTTATTCCCAAAAAACATATTGCCACCGTAAATGACATTGTTTCCGAAGATGCATCTTTAATTGGCCATATTTGGAATGTAATGAAGAAGGTAGCCGCAAAAAAGAAGATTAAAGAGAAGGGTTACAAAGTAGCGGTTAATGTAGGAGAAGGTGGCGGTCAAGAGATATTCCATCTTCACTACCATCTTTTGGGAGGATGGAAGTCGGCCGAGGAGAGGGATTTACCGAACATGCCTTAATTTGACAGTTTTAAAAAATTAGCTCATAATTCCTTCCACAGTAGTTTAAATTAAATTATTAGTTAAAAGTCAGAATATGCCATTAGTAGTAAAAAGAAGATCAAAAGAAAATAATTCAAGATTGGTTCATAGATTCAATAGAGAGGTGAGAAGATCGGGAATAATAAATGAAGCCAGAAGTAGAAGGTTTTACGAAAAGCCCTTGAATGAAACCGCCAAAAAGAAGTCTGCTCTTAGAAGAAAAGAGTTGCGGGAAGAATATAAAAGAAAGAGAAAATTAGGTGAATTGTAAACTGGTTGAAATAAATAACCAAACCGGTTATGATCTGGATTGGGCCGATTTGAAGTCGCTTGCCGAGAGAGCTTTGCCTGAGAAGGCTCGGCTCTCCGTTGCTTTTATAAAGGCTTCTGAAATAAAGAAGTTAAATGAAAAATACAGAGATTCTCGGGGTCCGACTGATGTTTTGGCGTTTAAGGGAGACGACCTGTTGGGAGAGGTGATTATAGCTCCCGAAGTTGTTGAAAAACAGGCTAAAAAAAACAATCTTAATTTTAAAGATGAAATAAGAAGAGTTTTAGTTCATGGAATTTTACATTTAAAGGGTTACGATCATAAAAACAAAGAAGATATGAGAGCGATGAGACGGGAAGAAAAGAAGTTTCTTTCATGTTGAAAAGTTTTCTTAAAAAAGCTAGAATAAGTTTAGGAAGTTTCTCAAATATAAATAGAAAGATATAATGAATAAGAGCCCCATAATTGCCGGTCTTGATGTAGGTTCATACACAACCAAGCTTTTAGTTGCCAAAGAGAGGCCCGATGGCAGGGGATTTGAGGTTTTAGGAAGAGGAATAACTATTTCTCAAGGAATCAGGAAGGGAGTTATAAATAATAGAAAAAAAGCCTCGCAAACAATATCCAAGGCACTCAATCAAGCTGAAAAGGAAGCCGGCAGAGAAGTTGATTACGCCTATGTAAATATAAACGGGAGCCATATATTTTGCCTTTCATCAGAAGGGCTCGTTTCTGTTTCCAGAGCCGATCAAAAGATATCAAACCAAGATTTGGAGCGGGTTCTTGAGGCTGCAAAGACGTTTTCAATACCCTCAAATAAAGAAATAATTGAAGTAATACCTCAAGAATATATCGTTGATGATCAAGGAGGAATAAAAGAACCTCTCGGACTTACCGGTATAAGACTGGAGGCTAAAATTTTAGCTGTTGGAGGGTTTACCCCCTATATTGATAATACTTCCGAGGTAGTTCTCGATTCCGGACTGGAGATTAGAGACATGTTTCTCGACTCCTCAGCAAGTGCTGAAGCGGTTTTGAAGGCTCAAGAAAAGGAGCTTGGAGTTGCTGTTGTTAATCTTGGAGCGGCAACGACTTCGGTCTCCGTATTTGAAGAGGGGGAGATGATTCATACTGCGGTAATTCCTATTGGAATGCAAAATATTAGAAATGATATCGCGATCGGACTGAGAGTTTCAATCGAGGCTGCGGAGAAGATACTGGAGCAACTCGGTTCTCATATATTAGGTGAAGCAACCTCCAGAAGAAAGGCGGTGGATATAAAAGGAGGTGAAGAAGTTAATTTTAAAGAAAAAGAACTTAAAGAAATAGCTAAGGCCAGAGTCGAAGAGATATTTGAGCAGGTGGAAAAAGAGCTGGAAGAAGTAGATAGGTCCGGACTCTTGCCCGCTGGAATAGTTTTAACCGGTGGTGGTTCTAAAATGAACCACTTGGTAGACTTCGTTAAAGAGAAATCGGAACTTCCGGTTAGACTGGGAGCTCCGACTAATTTTTACCCCTCGCAAGAAGATCCTTCTCTTTCTACTGTCTGCGGCTTAATTCAACTGGGTGCTAAAGTTGATTCCAAAAAAAGTTTTCTTGATTTTGATTTTAATACCGGTATGGCTAAAAAGTTCAAAAAAGTTTTTAAGATATTCATGCCTTAATACGGAAGTTTAATTATAAATAAATATGAAAAAACAATTGCCCAAAATTAAAGTAGTTGGAATAGGTGGATCGGGAGGAAATGCGATCACTAGAATGATGAGTTGCGGAATAAAGGGGATAGAGCTAATTGCAATGAATGCTGATTTCCAGGACTTGGAAGAAACCGATGCTGATAAAAAGATAAGAATAGGTAAAAAATTAACCGAAGGATTGGGAGCCGGAATGAACCCGGAAGTCGGCAAGAAAGCCGCTGAAGAAAACAGAGAGGAGATTCGCGAGGCTTTGCAAGGATCGGAAATGATCTTTTTGACTTGTGGACTGGGAGGCGGAACCGGAACCGGAGCTTTGCCTGTTATATCTCAAATTGCAAAAGAAACCGGAGCGCTGACAATTGCCGTTGTTACCATGCCTTTTTCTTTTGAAGGGGGAGAGCGACAGAAGTTAGCCAGAGAGGGGCTGGAGAATGTAAAGGGGAAGGTTGATACTCTAATTCCAATTGCCAACGACAAACTCCTAACCAGCATGGAGTCCAACGTAACCCTTAAAGAAGCTTTTTGGCATTGTGATGAAATTTTACGACAAGCGGTTCAGGGAATCTCTGATTTGATTGTCTTACCCGGAATAATTAGTATTGATTTTGCCGATGTTAAGGCCATAATGAAGAATTCCGGATCAGCTCTCTTCGGAAAAGGTATTGCAAAAGGAAAAAGAAGGGGGGAGGAAGCAGCAAATAAAGCACTTGATCTACCTCTTGTTGATCTTTCTTGTGAAAATGCGCAAGGAGTTCTATTTAACGTAGGAGGAGGTGATGATCTATCCTTGGCCGAGATTAATGATATTGCCAAGGTTATAAAAGAACGCGTTTCTCCCGATGCTCAAGTTATCTTTGGAGCTGTTGAAGATGACAGCTTAAACAAGGGAGAGATAAAAGTAACGGTAATAGCAACCGGATTTTAATTTTGACATCTCTAGTCAAAAATAATAGAATAAAAGTAGTAATTAGTAATAATTACTAATAAGTGGCAACCTAACTGGGTTGC
>CAYNQG010000001.1:0-21215 GCA_964399315.1 uncultured Candidatus Saccharibacteria bacterium | reverse complement strand
GCCAATATTTTCAAAACTTAATTTTCAGTTTAGACATGATATCAAAAGTTGAAAAAAGGAGCGGAGAAAAAGTGGACTTTGACAAATCAAAAATAGAATCAGCCGTTTACAAGGCACTGACAGCCTCCGAAGAGGGAGGTGATGCCGAAGCCAAAGAAGTATCGGGTAGAGTTTTTGATCTGATGCTTAGAAGATTTTCGCGTGATGAAACTCCTCACGTAGAGCAAATTCAAGATATCGTTGAAGAGGTTTTAATCATGGAAGGGTACCACGAGGCTTCCAAAAATTACATTCTTTACAGAGAAAAAAGAAGAGAGGTTCGAGAAATAAAAGGAGAGCTGGACGAATCATCCAACCTGGTCGAAGATTATATAGATGAAATGGATTGGGAGGTAAAGGAGAATGCCAATATGACTTATTCCTTACAGGGTTTAAATCAGTATGTAACTTCTCATGTCTCTAAACAGTATTGGCTTAATAAAATTTACCCGGAAAAGGTGAGGAAGGCTGCAAAGAATGAAGATATTCATATTCACGACTTAAATCTGCTTGCCACTTATTGTTGCGGATGGGATTTACAAGATCTGCTACTTAAAGGGTTTGGCGGAGTCTCTTCAAAAATAGAATCGGCCCCACCGAAGCATTTGCGTCCGGCTTTGGGTCAAGTAGTCAACTTCTTTTTTACCCTTCAAGGAGAATCAGCCGGTGCCCAGGCGATGAGTAATTTTGACACTTTTTTAGCTCCTTTTATCGCTTATGACAAATTGGATTATAAGCAGGTAAAGCAAGCCATGCAAGAGTTTTTGTTTAACTGTATGGTTCCGACCAGAGTCGGTTTTCAGACTCCGTTTATCAATGTTTCTCTCGATATTAAAGTTCCTAAACATCTTCGTGATCAACCGGTTATAGTTGGAGGCGAGCCTCAAGATGCAACTTATGGAGAATTTCAAAAAGAGATGGATATGTTCAATAGAGCATTTTACGAAGTGCTTATGGAGGGTGATGCTCGAGGCAGGGTATTTACTTTTCCGATCCCGACCATCTCTATAACCGACGACTTTGACTGGGATAATGAAACTCTTGACCCTATGTGGGAAGCTACTACCAAGTATGGAATTAACTATTTCTCCAACTACATGAATTCGGACATGGATCCGGAAGATTTTCGCTCAATGTGTTGTCGGCTCAGATTGGATAATAAGGAATTAATCAAAAGGGGAGGAGGCCTCTTTGGAAGTCAACCTTTAACCGGTTCTGTTGGAGTAGTGACCGTAAACATGCCCCGGATAGGATATCTGTCCAAAACCAGAAAGGAGTTTTATAACCGCCTTGAAAAGATGATGGATTTGGCTAAGAAATCACTTGAAATTAAAAGAAAAGTAATCAATGACTTTATGGAGAAGGGGCTTTATCCTTACAGCAAGCATTATCTACAGGGTGTAAAGGACATGCGCGGAACTTATTATGGGAATCATTTCTCAACAATCGGACTTATCGGTATGAACGAAACTTGCCTGAACTTTCTCGACGTCGGCATCGGCACTGAGGAAGGTAAGAATTTTGCTGAAGATGTCCTTGACTTTATGAACGACAAGCTTGTTGAGTATCAAGAAGAGACCGGCAACCTCTATAATCTTGAAGCGACTCCCGGTGAAGGAACCGCTTATAAGCAGGCAAAGATAGATAAGAGCAAGTTTCCCGATATAATAACTGCCGGAACCGAGGAAGTTCCTTATTACACTAATTCAGTTCATCTTCCCGTTAGTCACACCAATGATCCGATTGAAATTCTTGACCACCAGGACAGCCTTCAAACTAAATTTACCGGAGGTACCGTAATTCATCTCTTTTTGGGGGAAAAGATTTCCGATCATCAAGCAGCTAAAACGTTAATAAAGAATGTATTTAAAAATTACGAACTTCCTTACGTATCTCTAACTCCCACATTTTCCATCTGTCCAAGCTGTGGTTATCTGCATGGTGAGAAATTTACCTGTCCAAATTGTAAAATCAAAAAACCAAAAAAGGTTATTAAAAATTTAAATTAATAAATTTTATGGACAATACTAAAAAAAAGATATTTAAAAAAGAAAAAGAAGCTCTTAAATATTCTACTTGTTATGACTGTGGCAAGGATCTGGACATCGAGGAGGGAGAGATTAAAAACGGAGCTCTTTTAATCTATGAAGACGGGGATGAAAAAGCATCTATTCTTAAGTGTGATAGCTGTTATGAAGAAGATCCTTCATTGAAAAATTATAAAAAGTGTGAAGTTTACTCTAGAATTGTCGGCTACTTACGACCGGTTCAAGATTGGAATGAAGGAAAATCTCAAGAGTATTCAGAGAGAAAAACTTTTGCTCGATGAAGATAGGTGGGCTTCAAAAGCTCACTCTGATAGACTACCCGGGAAAACCGGCCTGCACCGTCTTTTTAGCCGGTTGTAATTTACGCTGTCCGTGGTGTCATAGCCCTGATCTGGTGGCCGAGCAAAGAGTTGAAAAGATTAAAGAGATCAAGCGAGAAGATTTTTTCAATTTTTTAAAAAAAAGAAGAGAAGTTTTGGAGGGGGTGGTAATTTGCGGAGGAGAGCCGACCGTTAATAATAAATTACCTGATTTTATAAGAGATATATCCACTCTCGGCTATTCGGTTAAGTTGGACACAAACGGAACTAATCCGGAAATGCTAAAAAAGATAATAGAGGAGGGTTTGATTGATTATGTTGCTATGGATGTCAAAGCTCCACTCAACCGTTATGAGGAGTTGCTCGGTTTTAATATAGAGGCTGATGATTTGCGTAGGTCAATTTCCTTAATTAAAAGCCTTAAAAATTACGAATTCAGAACCACCTTGGTTCCCGGCATTCACAATCAAGAGACATTGGTTAAAATCATGAAAGAAGTAGAGGGTTCTAAAAACTTTTACCTCCAAAACTTCAGAGGAAAAAAGACTTTGAGTTCTAATCTTGAGGGGGGAGACGGGTTTAGTAAAAAAGAGATGAAGGAATTTAAGAGGATAGCCAAAAAATACGTTAAAAATTGTAAAATCAGATGACTTATATACCTATAATTTTAGGAACCGCCCGCAAGGGGAGGATGTCAAAAAAAGTTGCTGATTTTTTAGTTGAGAGGAGTGATTTCAAGACAGAGTTGATTGATGTTCGTGACTACCCGATGAGTGCCACGGAGAGATACCCTGATAAAATGGAAGGGGTTAGAAAAAAGATAAAAAAAGCAGCCGGAATGATAATTGTTTCTCCGGAGTATAACAGCGGTTATCCGGGGGAGTTGAAGATTTTTTTGGACTCGTTTCTAAAGGAGTATAAATCCAAGAAAGTTGCACTGGTCGGAGTTTCTGCCGGTTCTTTCGGCGGGGTTAGGATGATTGAAAAATTAAGACCCATATTGATTAACCTGGGGATGAGTCCGGTATCTTTCTATCTGACCTTCAAGGAGATTAATTCGGTTTTTAATTCCGAAGGGGAGCTTCTTGATGATGATTACCGAGAAAGAGTGGATAAATTTTTAATTGATTTTAAAGACGAATTAAAAACCTAAAGAGAAGATGTTTTCAACAGAGGTCCCCGCCTCTAAAATATTTCTAAATATAGCACTTTTCTTTATTTTCGGGATTCTGTCCTCACCGTTCCGGTGGGGGTTTTTATTTTTCTTTTTAATCTTTATCTGGGTTGAAGATTTAAAAATATCCTTTCTTGTCGGGGCAGTTTTTTTATTCGGTTATCTCTATCCTTCTTGGACGGAACCCGAATTTATTCTACCCCTATATGAGGGGCGAGAGGTGACTATTGAGGGTGTGGTAGTTGAAGAAGATCGAAATGTGGTTAGGATTGATAATTTTAAAGACCGAATTGATGAGAAGGTGATAATATTTGATCATGGAAGTCTTAATTATGGAGATTTAGTAACGTTAACCGGTCGACCTGAAGCTTTTGACGATCAATTTGAAGATTATTTTAGGACTGACAATATAAGTGTTGCATTTTTTAATCCTCGGGTGGAGATTAGAGGAGAACAAAAAACACCCAAAGCACAACTATTTAGCCTAAGGCGCAAGCTTAAGATGAAAATTAATAAAGGGGTCGCTTCCGAAAAAGCCTCTATTTTAAGAGCGCTTCTCCTCGGAGATAGAACCTCGATTAGTGACCAAAGAAGAGATCGGTTTTCCAAGGTTGGAGTAGCTCACCTTCTTGCCGTATCCGGTACTCATATTGTTATAATATCGGCGCTTGTTTTTAGCCTCTTGACTTTGATTGGGGTTACCGGGAAGATATTTTTTACTTTGACTACTATTTTTTTATTTATAATTTTAGTCGGTACTCCGGCTTCAGCAATTAGAGCCGGGTTAATGAGCTCATCTCTCTTAATTGGAAAGAGAGTCGGCCGAAGTGGGTCACCTTTGAGAGTTCTCATATTTATTGCAGCAGGGATGCTTCTTTTTAACCCCGGTCTTCTTTTTGCCGATATAGGTTTTCAGCTATCTTTTCTTGCAGTCGCGGGCATAATAATTTTTTCACCCAAGATTCTTTCTCGTCTTAAAGTTGGTAAAGATAATTTCAATTCAAACGGGAGTTTAATTAAAAAATTATATCGGTTTGGAGTGCAGTCGTTTTCGATTACAATATCTGCTCAAATCTTAACGATTCCCCTGATATATTATTATTTTGACAATCTCCCCCTCATTGCTCCGATATCAAATCTATTTATCGCTCCTCTGTTACCTATAATAATGATTTTTGGTTTTTTGGGACTGATACTATCTTTTGTCATTCCCGAATTTATAGCTTTTTCACTTGCCTCCGGAGGAGTTGATTTGGTTTTATTTCTGGTGGATTTATTTTATTGGTTAATTTTTTTGTGCTAAAATTAAAAAGCAGAAGAATCAATTTTTTATTAGCTATTAATAAAGTTAATTAAGTGAATAAAGAAACATACATAAGTAGAAGAAGGACGATATATCTTTTAATCCTTGTTTTGATTTTTGGATTTTTTATCGGATTAACTCTCGATCTGGAGGATAGTAGCGAGGATGAATATCAAGAAATGGAGGATAGGGAAGTTAACTATTATGAACCCAAAGTCAGTCATGAAGAAGCAATTATAAAAACCGTTGATGAGGCGATAGGGGCGGTTGTTTCCATTGAGCTTGAGGATTCAGTAAGTGGTTCCGGATTCTTTATCTCTTCCGATGGTTATATATTGACTAATCGCCATGTCGTTCAAGATAATGGTAGCTATGAAATTATAACTTATCAAGGAGAAAGATATGAGGCCGAGGTTGTCTCCAGGGATCTGGTTAGAGATTTAGCCTTTTTAAAGGTTGATGGTGAGGACGAATTTAAAACTCTAAAGTTAGGAGATTCGGATGGTTTACGGTTAGGGCAAACCGGAATTGCAATCGGATACACCTTGGGAGAGCTTAAAAATTCAGTTTCTGTCGGAGTGGTTTCCGGATTGGTTCGTGATATCTGGGCTCGTGACGGCTGGTCTTTTGAAAGATTGGAGGGAATGATCCAAACCGATGCGGCAATCAATATGGGAAATTCGGGAGGTCCGCTCCTTAATTTGCGTGGTCAAGTTATCGGAATAAATACGGCCAAAGGCATCGATGCCGAAAATGTCGGCTTTGCCATTCCAATAAATCAGGCTAAATCGGCAATAGATTCAGTTCTTGAGCATGGCCGAATTATCACTCCCTTTATAGGGGTTCGTTATGTAATGGTTAATGAATATGAAAAAGAGATGCGCGGACTACCGATTGATTACGGCGCACTTATTGTTAGGGGAGGGCCGGATCAGCCGGCAGTCGATCCCGGGTCACCGGCAAATGAGGCCGGACTCAGAGAGGGAGACATAATTACTGCCTTGAACGGAGAAAGGATTGACAGCAGTACTCCATTGTATGAGGCTATTTTAGAATATATGCCCGGAGATGAAGTTGAAGTAGAGTATATGCGCGGAACGGAAACTCAAATCACCCGGTTGGAATTAGCAGAGAGGGTGTCCGATTGATAATTTACTGTTAATATGTTATTATAAGCTACGTAATTTGAAGGATTAAGTCTAAAATTTAACACACTGGATCGGTAAAATAATATCGATCCCTTACAAAACCAATGAATATGCCACAAATGCCGGGTGCTAATTTCACGCACAAGGCACAACAGGCAATTCTTTTTTCACAAAAGATTGCCGGAAAACAGAACAGAAAGAAGATTGCACCACTTCATCTACTTTATTCTCTACTTTCTCAGGAGGATTCTATTGTTAGAACTCTTTTAGAGAAAGAGGGGGTTGATATAGACAAGCTGAAAACCAGAGCCGAAGGAGAGATGTCAAAAACAGAAGATATTATTTCTCCCACCGATGGTAGGGATACTCCGGGAAGAGGGCAATTCTTCCTTTCGCAATCAATGGCTGCTGCTTTGAAAAAAGCAAGCCAAGAAGCAAAAGAGATGGGGGATAAGTATATGTCCGTAGAACATCTTTTCCTGGCGATAATGCAAGTTGATTCCACAGTGAGAAATATAGTTCAATCGGCAGACTTTTTACCTGTTCCAAAGGGAGGACCCGAAAATCCGGAAGAGGTTGAGCTTACATACAAAGAGTTGAAAAAATCATTATCTGATATAAGAGGAGGAGAGAAAATTACTGACCCTCAGCCGGAATCCAAGATTCAGACTATTGAAAAGTACACCATCAACTTGACCGAAATGGCAAGAAAAGGAGAAATTGATCCGGTTATCGGTCGGGATAAAGAAACTAGAAGATTGATGCAGGTGTTGTCCAGAAGAACTAAAAACAATCCTGTTTTGGTTGGAGAGGCCGGAGTCGGAAAAACTGCCATTGTTGAGGGTTTGGCGCAAAGAATTGCCAAAAAGCAAGTTCCCGAATCACTTAAAAGTAAAGAAGTGGTTTCTTTGGACTTGGGATCGATGGTTGCCGGTACTCGCTACAGGGGTGAATTTGAAAACAGAATGAAGGCCTTGATGAAAGAGATAAAAAAGAACAAGGACAAGTATATTCTCTTTATTGATGAACTTCACACCCTAATTGGAGCCGGTGCTGCCGAAGGATCTATTGATGCCTCCAATTTATTAAAGCCCGATTTGGCACGAGGAAAATTAAGAGCGATAGGAGCAACTACCGGAAAAGAATATCAGAAATATATTGAAAAAGATTCTGCTCTGGAGAGAAGATTCCAACCGATTCAAGTTGAAGAGCCCAGTGAAGAGGAGTCAGTTCTCATTTTGCGCGGAATAAAAGAAAAGTATGAACTTCATCACGGGGTAAAAATTGACGACTCTGCTCTCCAAGCAGCAGCCAAGTTGGCAAACAAGCATATTAATGATCGTCAACTACCGGATAAAGCAATTGACCTTATGGATGAAGCGATGAGTTCACTTCGTCTAGAGGTTGAATCGCAACCGAAAGAGCTGGAGGATCTCAGGAAAGAAATTCAAACTCTGGAAATTGAAAAGCAGTCTCTAAAGGATAGTGATGATGAAAATAGAAAAAAAGCAATTGAGAGAGAGTTGGCTGATCTTAAAGAAAAAGCTGATGAACTTTCTGCTCGCTGGAAAACAGAAAGAGAAACTATCGACAAAATTAAAGACTTAAAAGAAAAGATTGACCGCTTGGAGTACAAAGCGGAAAAAGCTGGTCAGGAAGCTCGACTTGAAAGAGTGGCTAAAATTAAATATGGAGAGATTCCCGAGCTACGAAAAAAACTTCAAAAGGAAGAGAAAAAGTTGGCCAATATCCAAAAAGAGCGCCCGATTCTCAAAGAGACCGTTTCCGACGAAGATATTGCCGATGTCATTTCACGATGGACCGGCATACCTACGAACAAGCTTCTGGAAGAAGAAGCAAAGAAATTAAAGAGAATGGAAAAGATTATCTCCAAAAGAGTAATTGGACAAGACAAGGCCATCTCTGCTATTTCAAATGCAATACGCAGATCAAGAGCGGGAGTTGCCGAAGAAGGAAAGCCTTTGGGCTCTTTCCTCTTTTTAGGTCCGACCGGTGTAGGTAAAACGGAGACCGCTAGAGCTTTAGCTGAATTTCTTTTTGATGATGAAGACGCAATGATCAGAATGGATATGTCCGAGTATATGGAAAAGCATTCTGTCAGTAAAATGATTGGAGCTCCTCCCGGATATGTCGGTCATGATGATGCCGGCCAGCTGACAGAGCAAATTAGAAAAAAACCCTACAGCGTTGTTCTTATTGATGAAATCGAGAAAGCTCACCAAGAAGTATTCAATATGCTTTTGCAAGTATTTGAAGATGGACGTCTAACCGACAACAAGGGTAGAGAGGTTTCATTCAAAAATGCAATTATAATTATGACTTCCAATGCCGGGTCCGAATACATCGCTGAAGCCGGTGGGCTTGGATTTTCTGCAAAAGACAGAGAGGAAGAAAAGAGGGAAGTTGTAGAGAACAATGTCATGACTGAGTTGAAAAAACAGTTTCGACCCGAGTTCCTTAACCGTATTGATGAAATAGTAATATTCAACCATCTGGAGATGGAAGAAGTTAAAGAGATTGTTGGACTTGAGCTGGATAAAGTCTCTAAAAGAGTATTTGAAAACAGCGGCGTAAAACTTGAGTTCAAGCGTTCCGTAAAGACTCATTTGGCAGAAAAGGGATTTGATCGGGATATGGGAGCTCGACCTCTAAAGCGTAGAATTCAAAAAGACATACTTAATCCGTTGGCGGTAAAACTAATTTCCGGAAATGTTTTATCCGGTGAGAAGATAACCGTCAGGATAAGAGAAGATGAAATTGACTTTCGAACTCCAGAAGATATAAGATCGGGAAAGGTAGAAAAAGAAGCGCTGGTAAAGTAAATTAATATTAAAAGCAAGAAAAACCCGCCCTTTCTAAGGCGGGTTTTTGTTTGGACGAGCATTAATATTTGCGATAGGTTTTTGTGAGAGTTTCGACCTCTCACAACTCTCACATCACAAATTGAAAACCGGCCTTTTGGCCGGTTTTTAGTTAATCTCTAGTGCAGCTGCACTCGTTATTGCACCTTTCTCTCATCTCTCTATCCAACTCCATCACTTTTTTGTAAGTTTCTATTGCCTCGCTCAACTTTCCCTCTTCCATTAGTTTTTCCGTTTTTAGCTCTAGTCTGTCTGATTTTTCCTTCATTCTTTGACATTCGGAGATTAGCTTCTCTCTCGCAATCTTTTGGTTGTGTCCTTTTTCCAGTCTCTCCATTACACTCTTCGTTTCATTGCTCTTTATTTTCACTCTATCCCTCCTTGTTGTGACTGGTAAAGATTTTAAATTAAAAAAGAGTTATTGTCAATGATAAGAGATTGCTGACTTGAAGCCACTTCATTAGTATGCGATAATAATAAACAGTAGTTTAAATTTAAATTGATTGTTGCATGAAAAAAAGGATTATAGTTGGCTTAATAATATTAGTCGGGCTGGGGGGTTTTTTTATCTTTCAAAACAGTGATCCCGATTATCAATTTACAACGGTAGAAGAGCGAGAATTAGTTGAAGAAGTATTTGAAACCGGGGTGGTTAAGTCCGGTGATTTGCTTAATCTTTCACTTAGATCCGGAGGACAGCTGTCCAGCCTGAGTGTCTCCAAAGGGGAGCGAGTCGATAGGGGGCAATTTCTAGCCGGAATCGACACTACTGATATGGAACTTCAAAGAGCACAAGCCGAAGCTAGAATTGAATCACAAACCGCGGAACTGGACATGTTGAAGAAGGGGGCTGACGATAACCGGATTAAGGACCTAAAAAACAGACTGGATGATGCTCGGCGCTCGGTTGAGACTGCTAAAAGATCACTTAGTCAAGCTGAGGAGTCTCGTCAAACTGCTCTGGAAAATAGTTACATCCCCATTCCTTCTTTAATAACTAAGGTGGAGCTTTTCAGTAGAAATGTGAAAGAGGAATACAAAGATTTAAAAGAAAGATATTTTACCGGCTTTTATCTACAAGACACCTATGTTGCTAGAAGACTTATTCGAGATGTTGAAAATCAGTATGATGAGTTAAGAGTTGTTTCAAGGAGTGTTGATAAAAATTCTAATTTTAAAGAGATGGATGAAGCTCTGTCCAAAGCGGAAGAGGCTCTTGATTTAATAGAAAGACATACCGAAACCTTGATAGATATATCGGAAACCGACTTTTATGAGCGAAGATTTTCCCCGGCTAGCCAATCCCTTTTGCGAGAGACTAAAAATGAAACATCGGAAATACTCTCTTCGGTATCCGCTAAAAAGGGAGAAATCAGGTCAATCAAAGATGAAACCGAGGCGGCAATAATTTCTGCCGAGGCAAATCTGAACTCTGCAAAAGCACAAAAAAATGAGCTGGAAGACACTCTTGAATCGGCAAAAAGGGGAGGAAGAGAGGAGGAGATTGCCGCCTTGGAGGCAAATTTAAGAAGTGCGATCTATGATTTAAGATTAGCGGAACGTGAAATAGAAAAATCAAGAATTTACACTCCCGAAAGTGGAAAGATTACAAAACTTCACTTTAAAGAAAATGAACAAGTTTCACCCGGATCACCGGTTGTAACTTTATTAACCGATAAAGAGTTTTACATTGAAACCGACATATATGAAGGCGATATTGCTTCCGTAAATATTGGAGATCCGGTATCCATAGAGCTTGTTGCTTATCCCGGAGAAGTCTTTACCGGACAGGTTAGATCCATTGACCAAACGGGGCAACTTATTGACGGCGTAGTCTATTATCAAGTTGACATTTCATTTGAAAACCCACCGGAAGGAGCTATGAATGAGATGAGCGCTGATGTTACGATTGAAACCAGCAAAAAAAGGAACATTTCTCTGCCCAGAGAGGTAATAGGTAGGGATGGAGGAAGAAGATATGTTCAAGTTTTAGATGGTGACAGTCGTAAGGAGGTTGATATTGAAGTCGGAGTTACCGATGCTTACGGTTATGTAGAGATTCTGGATGGACTATCCGAAGGAGATCAAGTTTTAATTGACTAACTCTATTTTTTAACCGAGTTCCTGGAAATAACCTACACCTAAAAAACCTAATCAACCAACATGAATAACTTGCAGATAAAACTAGAAGAAGTTTGGAAGACCTATAGGATAGGAGAGACCACCCTGGATGTTCTTAAAGGTGTTGATCTTGAAATTGAGGAAGGTGAGTTTGTGGTTCTTTTGGGTCCCAGCGGATCGGGCAAGTCAACGCTTTTAAATATAATGAGTTGCCTTGATGTTCCCAGTAAAGGCCATGTTTATCTTGACGGAAAAGATGTATCCCAACTTAGTGAGGATAATTTGGCGGAAGTAAGAGGAAAGAAGATCGGATTCGTCTTTCAACAATTCAATCTTTTAAACCATTTATCAGCAATAGAGAATGTTGCCCTGCCGGCTACTTTTCAAAACACCCCTCCCGAGGAGCGCAGATCTCGCGCAAAAGAACTTCTTTCGTCGGTGGGTCTTTCTAAAAGAATGGATCACACCCCAACAAAACTCTCCGGAGGTGAAAAGCAAAGAGTGGCAATATGCAGAAGTTTAATAAATGGTCCTGAGATTATTGTTGCCGATGAGCCGACCGGAGAAGTTGATACTGATACCGGTCAAAAGATAATGAAGATATTTACCGATCTTCATAAAGACGGAAAAACGGTAATAATCGTTACTCATGATTTAGAGCTGGTTGAGTACGCGACCAGAGTGATAAAAATAAGAGACGGTGTTTTAAAATCTGAAACAGATGTTTGAATATTTTAAATTAGCTTATAGAAATATTAAAAATAGGGCTCTGCGTAGTTGGCTTACTATTTTGGGAATAATAATCGGTGTTTTTTTAGTGGTTTCTCTAATATCTTTATCCGAGGGTTTGAATAAAGCCATAATGAGCCAGCTTCAAGCTGTTGGAACCGACACCATAATGATCCTACCCGGTGACGGATTTGGAGCGACTACTTTTGCTGGTGGCCTGGAACTAAAAGACAGACATCTCGAAGCGATAAGAAGAACCAGGGGAGTTGAAACTGTTGTTGAGATGCCTTATAGAGCTCAACCGGTGAGATATCAAAATTCAACTGAAACAACTTTCATAATGGGGCTCGATATGGGACGAGGCCTAGAGGTTGCTATAAATGACATGGGTTTTGAAGTCCGAGAAGGGCAGTTTCCCAGACAGGGAAGACGAGAAGTTCTTGTTGGGCACCTAGTCCCCAGAGACACTTTCCCGGGAATAGAACCCGGTGATGAAATAACGGCTGCCGGTAGAAAGTTTACCGTTGCCGGAATTCTAAAATCCTTAGGCAATAGGGAGGATGACAATTCAGTAATTTTTGATCTTTCTGACTACCGGGCAATTACTGACACTGTTGAAGGAACGCCGATGGCTATTGCTAAAGTTGCCGATGGGCATGATGTTGATACCGTGGTTACCAGTATAGAATATTCTTTGGAGGATGCCGGAAAAAGAAGAAGGGGTGAGGATTCCCCCAGTTTTTCGGTAATGAGTAGTGAGGCGATGATTGATATGGTTGAATCCATACTGGGAGTTCTTCAGGCGGGAATAGTTGCCTTTGCCAGTATTGCCATATTAGTTGGAGCAATCGGGGTAATGAACACTATGTTTACTTCCGTAAGAGAGAGAACTAAAGAAATCGGAGTTCTTAAAGCCGTTGGTGCAAAAAGAAAGCATATCAGTAAATTATTTCTTATAGAGTCGGGAATGATCGGAGCTTTGGGAGGGGTTCTGGGAATAGCTTTAGGAATGGGGTTTGCCAAACTGGCGGAAGTTGCAATTCGTCAGGCCGAGTTGGGGATGGATCTGCAGGCTCATTTTTCAGTGAATATGATCCTTTTAACTCTATTTTTCTCCTTTGTTTTGGGTTGTATTAGCGGATACTTACCGGCTCAAAAAGCAGCCAAGCTCAATCCCGTTGATGCCTTGATGTATGAATAATCAAGAAATCTAACCAAAGCTTGTTAGTCAAGTATCGCAATCTCGCTTTATAAATAAAGACCCACCTTTTCCGGTGGGTCACTTTGTTGTACTAATTTTTAGCAGTTACACTCCTCTCCACAAAGTTCTCTTAATTCGCTTTCCAATTCTATCAATTTCTTAAAAGAAAATACCGCCTTGTCTAGATTTCCGTTTTTTAGGTGTTTGTTCCTTTTTTCTTTCAATCTTTCTATCTCTTCTTTACTCTTTTGACATATTTCTTTATCCACAATTACAACCTCCTTTGGCTTTCTCTCCGCAACAGCCGAGATTAAACAAGCGATCTTCAAGCTCTAGTGAGTATTTGTACCTTCTTACTGCTTTTTCCTTCTTTTCCGCCTTAAGTAATCCTAAAACTTGAGTTCTTATCAAAGTTCGGTTCTTTTTAAGATAATCGCAATCATTCTTCATCAATTCCATATAATCCCTCCCAAATGTAGTTTGCCATTAATTAGTATTACTATAATAGATTAAATGACAACAATTGTCAATAAGAAAATACTTCCGGGATTAGAGATCTTAAAACAGTGGAGCGGTTTTAGCTGGTAACTTCTTTTAAAAAGAGTTTGTCCCAATAGATGTCGTTTGGATCGTTTTCATCATATCTGGATCGCAACTTTAGTTTTGCTCTGGTGGCATTTTCGGGAGCTTTAAATTTATGACTTACTTCCGTCCATTGATTAAAACTTTTAAAATCACTTCCGCTGTAAGGATTATTTCCAACCTCTTTCCCGTCATGGTCTAACCAGTGGACTCGAAGTAGGTGAGTATAGTCATCGGAATCATCATTTGTTTCGGGCAGGTAGTAGTATCCACCGAACTCATATTTAACCCCGGAGCTAATTTCGACTTCTTCTGATTCTATGGATCTACTATAATTTGCATTTATATCTTTTTGCATCATTGACCAATCTCCATCTTTACTCTTGGAATTCGTTCTAATACTTGTTTTTTGATTCCAGTAAATAGCATCTTCATCGCTTTCGCCTTCACTTTCAAAAGAGGGATTTTTAAGCATATTTTCAATTTTATCCATTTCGAATTCTACCGTTTTATCTTTATCCAAACAAAAACTCCCTTCATAATTTTTATATTCTTGAAGGCTGGCCTTAAACCAATACTCCTCCTCTTTCAGTTTTCCCGCCACCACTCCATTCGAATCGGTGGTCAAGTTGTTTTTAACTTGATTGTTAAAATCCGGGTCACCGTATACAGCTATCTCCGCATTACCTACACCTTTTAATTCCTTAAACTCAACCTCGAAAATCTTTACTAGCTCAAAAGTTTTCTCTTTATCTTCCTTTTCGACATCCAGCTGCCCCTGAATTATCTGGTAACCTTCTTTGCTTATGGTGTAATTATAGCTGCCGGAGATTAATTTTTTATTGGCCGAACCGTCCTGATCGGTTAACTTACCCCCAACCGGATCACCTTCTAAGTCGTAAATTTTTATTTCCACCCCCTCCAATCCATTTTTCTCGATAAACGATATTTCGTATTCTTCCGGTTCTATTATTTTTACTTCGGATTCTTTTTCTACTACCACCTCTCCATCATGAGTAACCACCACCCCCAAAGAGAGAGTTCCTTTTTTATTAGCCTCCATTTCAAAATCCATCTCATTATCGCCTTGATCCAATTCTATTTCAGATAAGATTCTTTTCTCATCATCCATCTTAATCTTTAAGTCGTATTCCGAGTCTTTAAAATTTGAAAACTCAAGACTCAATTCAAAGCTTTGCCTGATGACTTCCTCGGGATGAAAAACAGTTAGCTCGTTTTCAAAGCAATCCGGAGACGGATCGGTGTAAGCCAGACCTTCTTTTTCTATTTCTTCTAGAGTAGTTTCTCCTATTCCGGATATATCAGTCAGATCGGATAGGTGAAAAAAGCAATCCTCCTTTCTATAATTGATAATATTGTCAGCGGTGCTATCTCCCACGCCGTGAATTTTAGTCAACCTTTCTTTTTCTGCTTTGTTTATCTCTATCGAATCATTACTATCACCACCATCACTACCATCTTCGCCATCATCACCATTATTATCATCAATATCTCCATGAGTGCAGTACCCGGCTTTAATAAAATTATCGATAATGGATTCCCCGATACCGCTGATCTTCTTTAGTTCTTCGATATGTTCAATAGGGGAGTTGTCCCGAAAACCGATTATCTCTTCAGCTGTTTTTGAACCTACGTTTTTGACTTCGGTTAACTCCTCTTTTTCTGCTTTGTTAATATTTATCTGTTGACTAAAAGTACATCTGTCTCGACTATTTCTAGCTTCTTCCAACTCCTCTTCTAGCTTTCGCTTACTTCTTTCTGCCTTACGAAAATCATCCCTCAGCTCATCTACCCTGGATCCTAAAACCTGAATATCTCTTTCTTTCTTTTCTATTTTTGACTGCAAGTCTTCATCACTACTTGCCGAATCTTCATCCGAACTCTTAACTTGATCTTCATCATTACAATCAATTACTATCAGTCCTTGTTCCTTTATATTTTCTAAAGTTATTTCTCCGATTCCTTTAACCTCGGTAAGCTCATCCGCTCTACAAAAAGGTCTATTTTCAATAATCCGCTCTGCATAGGCGGGACCGATACCACTTAATTTTTGCAATCTATCCTTGTCTGCCTTATTTATATTCACCTCTTTACGATTCGAGTCATCTTCTCTTTCTCGATCCTCGTTGGAAGATCTCCGGCCATTAATTTCTTCGTAATTTTTAATTATCATCATCATCCGCTTTAATTCCTCCTCGGTTAAACTAATCTCCTCTTCTTTATCGGCTTTCGTTGCTTTTCTTTTATCATTACTCTTGGATACCTCTTCTTCATCTTTTTTCAAATCACTACCCGGATTACAGATAAATTCTTTTATATTTTTTGAGGTTACTTCTCCGATACCGTCAACGGATTGCAAATCTTCCATATTCTCAATGCTTTTCATTTTTGATATCCGTTCGGCATAGACTTGACCGACTCCGTCTATTCTTTTCAGCTCCTCTATTGATAGGGAGTTAATTTCATGCAGGCAAGAGGCATCCTCTCCAACGGCTTCACTTTCTTTATCTCTAATTTTTTTCTCTTCAACTTCTTTAGTAGTTTTTTGACTTGGCTCGTCTTTTTGTTGACCTAAGCGATAGTGGTTATCTTTCTTATCGGGAGAAAGGCTGGCCGAATAATCCCCGAATGAAAGATTATTAATTAAAAAAACAGCTCCCGTAAAGAGGCTGATAATTATGAAAAAGAGATTTACTTTTTTCATACTGAGAGTAGATTAAGTCTTATTATAAAATTATATTAAAAAAACAAAAAATACCAAAATTGAATTGATTTTATCTTGAATTTCAGATATATTAACAATAAAGGAGGGGTCTAAAATGGGCAAGAGATCTCGCAGAAAAGTTGACTGGAAACTTGTAAAAGAAAGTATAAAGTCCGGAGTCGGATACATCCCCAAAAAGCTCCCCAAAAAAAGATTTAAGTAATTTTTAACGAGCTCCCCAAACGGGAGCTCTTTTTATCAACCCGGTAAGGAGTTAATTTTTAGCTCTATATTTCTGGGCTGACTAATTTCTGTTATAATGAAAAAAAGGAGGTTTAAAGATGAAATTGATTGCAGTTCTTTTCATTGTTTTTATTTTACCCGGTTCGGTATTAGCTAGTGGGGATATGCTCGATTTTAATCCCGATTATGAATACTTGAGTTTTAAGGTTGAGGGTAGAGTTACCATTGACTTATTACTTCTCAATCCCTCTTTGCAGTTTCGGGGAATAGGGGAGAGAAACCACAAAAATTCTGACTGGTTGACTCCGATGGTCTCCATAAAGGAGGCTAACCTCAATTTATTCACAATCTCTTTCGGTAAAGAAAGGGCTACAAAATTAGCCGAAGAGTTGGTTGGGTCGATAGTTGGTGTTATGGATTCTCAAGATGAAGTTTTGGATGATTATTACACGGTAAGAGAGGGTGATCATTTATATTTTTTATATAAGGATCTTTTGGATTACAGGCCGGCATCTTCCAGCGTAGTTAGAATTATAGATGATAAGAAGGTTACTGCACTTGCAAAAGAGGGGGGTTTTGACCGGGGTAGAATGTATGGCGGAATAATTGAGTTCAATAATCGAGCTGCTGTTAACTTTTTAATCTATTCCGATGACTGGCGGGCTGACCTGAGTGTCGACTGGAAAGAGATGGGAGATTACATCTTTCCCGAAAGAGCTTACGGAAAAGGTTATCACGATAGACCGATTGAGTTGGAAGTTGATTTTTATCAATACGAAGTATACTAAAACACCTCTAAAAAGAGGTGTTCTTTTATTGACCCTGAAAATAGAACGACTATAATTAACTAAAATCAATAATAAAAAGATGAAAAATATAACACTTTTACTGACTGAAGGAACATCAATAGATACAAATACCGGCCAATGGAGTCTCTTTAATCACCTGGAATCTCTATTAGTTAAAAGGCCGGAATCCGAAACCATATCCGTGCGTGGCAAATTCACCGTAGTTAGTTTTTGGGCAGTTGATAAGAATGATGAAAATAAATTCTTTGAAGTAAAGCATCAAATTGTAAACTCCCAAGGAGAAGAGATGATAAAGCATGAAGGGGTTGATATTGAAATCGGAGAAGATGTCAATATTTTTAAACAGAGAATAAAAGTTCAAAAGATACCACTTAAAGGAGAGGGGCTCTATTTTTTAGAATCTTTCATTAGAGAAAAGGGCGATAAAGAGTACCGAAAGATGGCTCAAACTCCATTAAGAGTTAAGTGGAAAGAAGAATAAAAAAAGAAGCTGAGACTAACAGCTTCTTTCCGATTTAAATCTGAAATCTAAGTTGCGAGGGTTTTATTTTTTTATTTCCGGCTGAAAGTAGCTATTCATTTTTGTCTCTATTTTTTCATAGCCTACTATCTTTCCATTGCTTACGACTACCTCTAAAATTAACCCTTCCATCGTTTCTTCTGAAAAGTCTTGATCAAAAATAAAGTTACCCAGCGAATAGGCTATTATCTTGTCTTTGTATATTTCTACCGGTTGAACTACATGCGGGTGGTGGCCTATAACCAAATCAACTCCTGCGTCAATTGCACCCTTTGAAATATCAATCTGATTTTGATTGGGCTCGGTTTGGTATTCTGTGCCGTAATGAATTGAAAATATTATTAAGTCCACTTCACCCTTTACTTCCTCTATAGCTTCTTTTAACTTTTCTTCGCTATACCAGGCAACGCCGGGAATCGTTTCCGTTGAAGCCCATCCGGGAGAACCGATTGCCGTATGAGCAATAAAGGCAAATTTATAGCCCTTCTTTTTAACTACTTTTGGAGAGTAGGCTTCCAACCCGCCGCCAACGGGGACGATCTCTTCCGACTTCAATCTCTCTTTTGTATCCACTAGAGCATCTACTGTCCAGTCAAAAGAATGGTTGTTGGCAATCGAAAGAACATCGAAGCCGGCCAGAGTTAACCCTTCAATCATTTTCGGTGGAGCTCTAAAAGAGTAGGGCCCGCCTTGATCAAAACCCTTATCGGAGATCACGCTTTCCAGATTTCCAAATAAGATATCGGCTTGTAGATCGTCTTTTATTTTTCTAAAAGGAAGTGCTGGATCAGCTCTTTTTTCTGCTTGATGCAAGACTCCGCGATCAAGCATAATATCTCCCACAAAATTAAGCACTACCTCATCTTCGGTTCAATTATCTTCTCGCAACTCTTCTGCCATATTAAAAAGAATTTCTCGCTGACTTTCTTCAAATTCAGTTAGGTCGATAATATGATCTTGTGCCTTTAATTTTTCAAAGTTTTCAACTACTGCTCTATATTCTCTGTTATTTTGCTCTATCCTTTCTTCCATTTGATCTATTTGAGTGTATAGTCGAGCAGTGTTGAGGATTAAAAAAATAGTAACTGCCGCAATTAATCCTAAAAACAGATAAGATGCTTTTTCCGGTAAGTGATTTTTATTACCCATATTCCTTATTAATTTAACAAATAAATTACTTTAAAATAGTTGATATTTTTTACTTTTTGATTTATAATATATTAACCTGATCTCAAGTAAAAAGGAGATCAAGAGGTAATATTAATAATCAAAAAGAATTTTATGAAAAACGATATTCTTAATTCGGATTCATCCGAAAAAAAAGAAAAATTCTTTTCAATTGCAATTCTTATCCTTATTATAATAGCAATAGGAGGATTTGCAATATTGAGAAGTGATGCCGGGATAAACCTCGACTTTTTAAGAGGTGAAGTTACCGAAGTTGAAGAGGCTAATCAGGAGGAAGGGATTGATGAAGCGGATCAAGAAGATGATCACGCTAGCGAAGAGGACGAAGACGAACCAATGGAAGTTGGAATAGCTGATTATGAAGAAGGATCTGATTTTCAAGAGGTAGATAGAGATTACTCCGGTCCTACTCAAACTTATGAAGCTGGAAGTGGTGAAGGGTTGACTCATCTTGCTAGGAGAGCGGCTCAAAATCACAATCGGTCCCAAGACTTAACTGCCGAACAGATGGTTTATGTTGAAGATTACATTCAGAAAAATCTGAACCATTCTACCGGCTGGCTGGAATTGGGAGAAAGCGTTCAAATTCCGGACGAATTGGTAGAAGAAGCCATCGGACAAGCGGAGCAACTTACCGAGGATCAGCTTCAAAATTTAACTCAATACACCTTATCCTAATAAATTAATTTTGGATAAGTCTAATTTGTGCAACTGATCGTGTTGCCGCTTACTGTTTGTAGTTCAACTAAAAATGGATAAAGAATTTTTTGTAAAACTAACTAACGACCTCTACAAGTTAACCGTATCTTTCCCTCAAGAAGAGCCGATTAGAATAAAGATTCGGCAGTTGGGGGATGAAGTGTTGAGTGATTTAATCACCATTTTGAGCGGTGATAAAGAAGAGAGGTTGGAATCGGCAAAAAGAGTTGAAAAGACTCTGGGTATTTTGGATTCTATGCTTGATCTTGCCTCCAGACAGGATTGGGCGGACAAAGATGATTTTAAGGAAGTTCGTAAAAGTTACAGAGAGATAAAAGAGGAGATAGAGTCTTTTAATAAGAGCAAAAAAAGACCACAAACCACTGAAAAGAAAAAGCCAAAAAGAACCAGTCTCAACGATAGACAAAAAAAGATCTTGGACCTTCTTCAAAAGAGGGGAAAAATGCAGGTAAAGCAAACCCTAGAAGAGTTGCCGGTTAAGGTTACCAGAAGAACGATAAGGAGAGATTTTAAAAAGCTGGTTAATCTTGATTTTGTAGAGAAGATCGGCAGAGCTAACGAAACCAGATACAAGCTTAAAGAATAGTAGGACATAGATAGGACAAAGTAGGACATTAAGTTAAAATAAAGAAGATAAGGACTTGAAGTTATTTTTAATTTCCCTTGAATACTTTTTTAAAATTGATAAATTAAACTAATCGGAGGTTAACTTTTATCACTCTTTTTACATGGATAAGAAAGAAAAATTTGGCGATCTTTACGACAAACACGTAGATGAAATCTACCGGTTTGTTTTTTTAAAGGTTTCGACCAGGGAAGTGGCTCAAGACATAACCTCCGAAGCCTTTAAAAAAGGATGGGAGGCTTTCAAGAAAAACTCGGAAATGAAAAATCCCAGAGCCTATCTATATAGAATCGCTCGCAATCTGGTCATTGATCATTATCGGACTAAAAAAGAACACATAACCAATCAAGAGATAATTGATGAGCTTCAAGATCACTCCAAAGATCTAGAAGACAAAGCCGCCGAAGCTAAAGAGATGGCCAAAGTAAAAGAGGCGATGGAGAATCTGAAGGATAGCTATCAAGATATAATCATATATAAGTATTTGGAAGAGATGGAAAATTCCGAAATAGCTAGGATAATGGAGAAGTCCGAAGGAGCTGTCCGGGTGACCGCCCACCGAGCAATAAATGCTTTAGAAAAAGAGCTTGAGAGGTTAAAGGGTAAAGACTAATGAGAGCCGACACCGGCTCTTTTTTCTTTGTCAAAAATAGTGTGTCATCCTATCCATATTACATTGTCATTCTGAGGCCACCCCACTTGTCATTCTGAGGCCACTACACCTGTCATTCTGAGGCCGTAGGCCGAAGAATCCCTTCAAAAAAACCACCATACAAGGTGAATAATCCCTTTAAAAAACCACCATACAAAGAGACTCTTCGCTTTGCTCAGAGTGACA